>JABMQZ010000069.1 GCA_013202965.1 Bacteroidota bacterium
CCACCGATACCGATGGGGACGGCCTTATTGAAAACACCAATGTTGGTCATGGCTGGGTGGAAGGCGGACATTTATTTGGTTCGCATACTTCTTTGTATCTGGCCTCATGCTGGATAGAAGCCATTTGGAACTACAACAATATGTATAACGCAATATTCTGGCCTCAAAGTAAAAAATGGATTAAATGGAAGGCTCTTAAGGAAAGGCTGAATGTTGATTTTTATAATGATGAAAGCCAGTTCTTTTATCAGGGTATTTTTGCGGACGGCAATTATCATACTGAACAGTCAATCCTACCTTCAATACCAATGTTTTTCAAGCAATTCGATGAAGTGAAGACAGGTATAATGCTGCAAGCATATTCTAGCCATCAATACAGTTCTGATTGGGGAATAAGAATGGCCTCAATCTATAATCCCCATTATCATCCGCGAGGATACCATTCCGGTGCAGTATGGCCTCTTTACACCGGATGGGTGGCATTAGCTGAATATAATTATGGAAGACCCCTCCAGGGATTTAGTCATTCTTTGTCAAATTTGAATAATTTTCGAGATTTTTCATTAGGATATACCGAAGAGGTTTTAAACGGTGAGAAACACCTTCCGTCAGGGGTTTGCCCACACCAGTGCTGGTCTGAAACAATGGTCATCCAACCTATTATTGAAGGGATGTTGGGATATAAACATTCCCGATATCATAATGGTCTTGAGTTTTCTCCGATGATTCCTTTTCATTGGAATCACATCAAAGTTGATAATATAAGAAGGAAAGAAAATCGAATTGATTTTGAAATGCATAGATTTCCTGAAAAAACAGTTTTGGATTTTACGGGTGACACTTATGGTTTTACTGCTATGTTTTTCCCACTATTTATGCCCGGAACAAGAATTATAAAGATTACAGAGAATGGTAAAGAGATTCAGTATGAGGCTGTCAACAAAAGCCAAGGTGTGGAAGTGGGAATTTCTTTTGGATATTCAACTGATCCCGAAATAATAGTATACCATACCGGCGGAATCTCTCTCATTCCCCCCATCGAAAAACCCGCAAAAGGAGAAGAATCCCGGGGCATCCGCATCATTGATGCCAGCTGGGAGGATAACACCTACACCATTGAAACAGAAGGAGCCGCCGGCAAGCAATACGAACTTGAAGTGATCAGCAACTTTGGGGCTCCCACATCCATTGATGGGGCCACTTTTACACATGCAGGAAACAGGCTGTACCTGGAAGTAAGCTTTCCTGCAGTAAACAGAGAATATAGAAGGAAGACCATTACGCTTTCATTTTAATTAAAACCGGAGGTGATTATGAATAAAGGAAACATAGCCTGGATTTTAGCCCTTTTCGGCACTGCAGTTGGCGCAGGCATCCTGTTTTTACCGATCTCAGCGGGAATTGCCGGGATCATTGTTCTGCTTATTGTTACAGTGGTTAGCATCCCCACAGTATATTTTGCACACAGGAACATCGGCATGATCATATGCGAAGCAGAAAACAATGTTGACTATACAGGCGCAGTGAATGAATTCCTGGGCTTGAAAGTCGGATTCTGGGTAAATGTGGTTTTCTTTATTACGCTTTTTCTGCTGCTTATTGTTTATTCGAGCGGATTGAACAATGACATCGGGAAGTTCCTGCTGGATACAGGCATCACTTCACATGATCCTTCCCACTCACCATTCCTCAGCCTGCTTATCCTGGTGGCGCTCATATTTGTGATCCGTATTGGCGAGGGCATCATGCTTCGCTTTATGGGAGCGATCACCTTTCTTCTGGTGTTCATGCTTTTGGGGATTTCTTCATACCTCATTCCACAATGGGATTTTTCTGTTCTGACACATATCTCCGGACTGTCTGAATCTTTTGACAATTTCCTGCTGCTCTTCCCGATCCTTATCCTGTCATTCTCATATTACCCGGCCATGTCTAGTATGATCATCGCATTTAAAAACGAGGGCATTGCAAAAGACCAGCTTCTTGCAAGAAATAACAGGGTTATCCTCATGTCTATGCTGCTTCTGTTCTTTTTCATCATGTTCTTTGTGATCTCCTGCACATTATCACTAAGCCATGCTGAGCTGGAAAATGCTTACAGGAGCAATCTATCGATCCTTACAGTTCTTGCCGAAAAATCAGATGATAGCATACTGGAATATGCCGGACCCATCATCAGTCAACTGGCACTGATCACCTCATTTATCGGTACTTTTCTTGGTGCACGGGAAAGTGTACATGAACTATTAAAGGATATCAGGGAACTCTCCATAAAAAAACCCGGAGGGCTTTTAAAATTCCTGGCCTTTGATGACCTGGTTCTTATCGCATTTGTGGCCATTATCTGGGTGGTCACCATCCTGAACCTGCCTATCCTTGATATTCTGGGTGAAGTTGTGGCTCCCCCCATTGCCTTTTTCCTTATCATACTGCCTGTCTGGATAACTTATAAGGTTAAACGCTTAAGAAAATACAGAAGTAAAGCCCTGCTGTTCACTATGGCGATGGGATGTCTGATGTTGTTCTCTTACGTTATGGGAAAGGTGATTTAGAGTGCCGAGTGCCGAGTGTTGTGTTACTTAAACCTGATGGCCTTTATCGGGCTAATCACAGTGATCACATAGGATGGGATGATCAGCATAAGGGTACAGAAAATGAGTATTCCAGCATTCAGGATCAAAATATAGCCCAGGGAGAGATCGATGGGCACGGTAGAAACATAATAGGATTCTTCGGGCAAAGGGATCAGGCTGAAGCTCGATTGCAGCAGGCTGAGGCTGATCCCGATCAGGTTACCCCAGAAAAGGCCAATACCAATAATATAAACAGCATTGTAAATAAATATTTTGCGTATGCTGAGATTTAAGGTGCCCAGGGCTTTCAGTATTCCTATCATATTTGTTTTCTCAAGGATGAGGATCAACAATGCTGAGATCATTGAAAATCCTGCTACGAACACCATCAGGACAATGATCACAATCACATTCATATCCTGCAATTCGAGCCAGCTAAAGATCTGATCCTCCGTTTCTTTGATGGTTTCCGATTTCAAATGATAAGGAAGCAGGGATTTGACCTTTTCGCCCATCTCTTCAAGTTCAGTGAAATCGTCAATGAGGACTTCGAAGCCACTCACCATGTCTTCATGCCACATATTCAGTTTTTGTATCTGCCTGATATCTCCAAATAAATACTGCTTATCAAAGTCTTCCAGTCCGGAGCTAAAAATTCCAACAATGTTAAATTTCCTTCCTCTTGGTTGCTTCTGTCCTTCAGAGACAAAATACATGCGGAGGTCATCGCCACATGAAAAATGCAATTTATCAGCAATGCTGGACGAGATAAGAATTTCGGTTGTTTTAGCGGAATCCTGAATAAGGGGCACTCTTCCTTCAATGATCCATGCCTGCACAGCCTCCCAATTATAGTCAGGGCCAACACCTTTAAGAATGACGCCTTCAATTTGATCATCAGTCTTGATAATCCCGCCTTTCGTGGCAAAAACCTGAATATGCCGAATACCTTCTATGGTATCAAGGCCGGGATAAAATGGCTGATTCATCATCACGGGAGTGTATTCCAGTGAGTTATTAAAATCATAACTGCTAATGACAATATGAGATGAAAATCCAGAGACCTTATCTCTTATTTCTTTCTGAAAACCAGTGAGGATTGATATTGAAATAATCATAACCGCTAAACCAAGGGCTATGCTGATGATCGCGATGCGGATGGCAGGGCCTGAAAGGTTTCCTCCTTCCTTCTTCAGGATGTGACGTGTTATGAAGAGTTCGAAATTCAAAGTATTTTGATTGCTTAGCTGTGCAAAATTATTAAATTTACCTCCTGCTCCGGTGAAATATCATAAAATTAACGATCCGGCAGCCCATATAATTATTAATGTGCATGGTATTTAAGTTCTCCTTCTTCTCAAAAATTGTGATCATTCTGCTACTGTGCATGCTGTCTTTGCCGGCCTGCATGCAAAATGACAATGGAGCGCAAAATAACAAAGAACCCCTTCAGACAGCTGCCGCACAGACGAACATGTATATTCCATTGCTCAAAAATAAAAATGTAGCTGTTGTGGCAAACCACAGTTCTCTTGTAGCTAATGTCCACCTGGTGGACACCATCTTATCGCTTGGGATAAACATCGTCAAAGTGTTTGCACCTGAACACGGGTTTCGTGGTCTGGCAGATGCCGGTGCTCATATCAATAATGAAACCGATTCCCTCAGCGGCCTGCCCATCATTTCACTTTACGGTCAAAACAGGAAGCCGGGGCCTGAAAGCCTCAGCGGTATCGACATCATATTATTCGACATACAGGATGTGGGAGCCAGATTTTACACTTATATTTCCACCCTGAGCTATATCATGGAAGCAGCAGCAGAACAGGATGTTGAGGTATTGATATTGGATCGGCCAAACCCAAACGGATTTTATATTGACGGCCCCGTGATGGAAGAGAAGTACATTTCATTTGTGGGTATGCACCCCGTACCAGTCGTCTATGGAATGACCATCGGAGAATATGCTTTAATGGTGAACGGGGAACATTGGCTGGCAGGTGAAATAAAATGTGACCTCAGGGTCATCCCATTAAAAAATTATGTACGGAGCAAACTCTATCCCCTGGACGTGAAACCATCGCCAAACCTTCCGACATGGCAATCCGTCTATCTTTATCCGTCACTCTGCCTTTTTGAAGGTACTGTTGTGAGTGTGGGAAGAGGGACAGAAACGCCCTTTAGCGTATACGGCCATCCTGATTTTGTAATTGGAAGCTATACTTTTACACCCATGCCAGGCCCGGGTGCCGCTCATCCAAAATTGAGCGGACAGAGATGTTATGGACAGAACCTGGAAGGATACGCAGCGCATTACCAGGAAGTGGATGAACATTTCAATCTGACGTGGTTGATAGGTATTTATGAGGTCATCGGCAAGGACAGCACTTTTTTCACTCCTTATTTTGAGAAGCTTGCAGGCAGCGAAGACTTGAGGCAACAAATTATTGATGGCCTGAGTCAGAAAGAGATTAAAGCCAGCTGGCAGGATGATTTAGATGCTTTTAAAAGGATAAGGAAGAAATATCTGATTTATAATGACTTCGATTGATCCCACTTCGCTAAATCGCTACGTCGGTCAATCGGTCAATTCATTAGTCCTCAATTGGTCTTACCGGGATAAACCTTTAGAGCTTCTTCCAGGCACTTCATGGAATTCTTCAGATCCTCCACATTAAGCACATAGCTGATCCTTACCTCATTCAAACCACGGCCTTTTGTAGAATAAAATCCTATTGCAGGGGCAAGCATAAGCGTTTGATTGTTATACTCAAAATCCTCAAGCAGCCAGCGGCAGAAGCGGTCAGAATCATCGATTGGCAGCCTGGCCACAACATAAAATGCACCCCTGGGAACAGGACAGTACGCCCCCGGGATCTTGTTAATATACTCAACAATGACATCTCTTCTTGCAAGATATTCCTTCCCAACAGCCTCAAAATAGCTATCGGGAGTGTCTATTGCAGCCTCGGCTGCTACCTGGCCAAATGTTGGGGGACTGAGCCTGGCCTGTGCAAATTTTAAAGCAGTGCGCATCACCTCCTTGTTCTTTGAGATCATACAGCCAATCCTGAATCCACAGGCACTGTACCTTTTGCTCACTGAATCTATCATGATCACATTCTGTTCGATGCCTTTGAGATACATGGCCGAATACTGTGTATTGCCATCATAGCAAAATTCCCTGTATACCTCATCGGTGATCAGGAAAAGATCATGTTTGAGGACAATATCCCTCAAGGTTTCGAGCTCTTCTTTTGAATACAGGTAACCTGTTGGATTGTTTGGATTACAGATCAATATAGCTTTTGTACGGGGGGTGATGGCCTTCTCAAAATCAGCCATAGGCGGAAGGGCAAATCCGGATTCTATGTCGGAAAATATCGGCACCACCCTGACCCCAGCATTGATCGCAAAACCATTGTAGTTTGCATAAAAGGGTTCGGGAATGATGATCTCATCGCCATTATCAAGACAGGAGTTCAAGGCAAAGAGTATGGCTTCGGAAGCCCCTGCTCCCACTATGATTTCATCAGGCGTTATATCAATGTTAAACCTGCTGTAATATTCACAAAGTTTCTCACGATACGACAGTATCCCTGCAGAATGACTGTAAGCAACAACTTTCTTGTCAAAGTTCCTGATGGCATTCAAGGCCACTTCCGGAGTCTCAATATCAGGTTGCCCGATATTTAAGTGATAAACGATACGCCCCTTCTTCTTAGCCTCATCGGCATAAGGGACAAGTTTACGAATAGGTGATTCAGGCATTTGCTGCCCTTTTTTGGAAATCTCAGGCATTTCTTTTTGTATTGGGTAAAAAAATCCCGGGAAAAAACCGGGATATTATTCTATTTGTTAACCGGTGTTGCTCCGGTGCTTGTTTCCTTCTCAGGCATTACTTCGGCCGGTGCTTTAACAACCTTCCCCTTGATCCGCAACCTGATCGGACTATTTGATGCATTGCTATAGATCGTTACGGTTTTATTGAACGGGCCTACCCTCTTTGTTGCATAGGTTACCTTTATTTTATCACCTTTCCCGGGAAGTATCGGCTGCTTTGGCCAGGTCGGGACAGTACATCCGCAACTCGATTTTGGCCTGGAAAGGATCAATGGCTCTTTGCCATCATTATCGAATTTAAATTCGCAGGTACCATCAGAATTTTGTAAAATAGTACCATAGTCGTGTACAACCTTATCAAAAGTAATAAGCGGTGCATTGGGATTTACAACAACTTCTTCGTTTGTCTGGGCAGTGAGCTGAAGAGCTACAAACAAGCTTACAGCAATAATGATCAATGATTTTTTCATCTTAATTATTTTATTGATGATTACGTTAAGTGAATGCAAAATTAATAAATATTGTAAATGAATTCAATTTTCAGATATATTTTATATTATTGTAAACAAAAGTCATTCCATTAAATAGAATATCATGAAAAACCTCCTCCTTCTGTTCGTTGCTGTTAGTGTAACAATTTTGATTTCCTGTAATCATTCCGCTAAAAATACTCAGAAAGCTACTCCTGAAGTGAGCCAGAGTATTGCAGTCACAGGCCCCAATGCCATCATCTACAAAACCAAAGCAGATTATTACCAGCTTGTTCCCGTAATCATGAATGAGGAGAAAACTGAAATTGTATCATACCCTGCTCCGCGAGACCTCAGGTACAAGGGAAGGCCCGCTAATCCGGACAGGCTTGCTGAGGATTTTCTGCTCGATAACAGGGGGATCAATGAAAATGTCGCATTCCTTAGCATCACTTATGAGGAATATATGAACATGATAAAAACCCCAGCTGTGGAAGAATTGAAAAAGCTGATCATTGACACTGATCCGCTCACCATCATGTATAATTGTGGGAAACGACAATCATATAAGAATGAGATTGACGAACTCAATAAGCTAATTATTGAGGGTGACTTCGGTAATTTCCAGCAACTTAAATAGTAATTCTTTCGTTTACCGGTCTGCGTTAAGCGTTTTGCGCTTTTTTTATAGCTTTGCAATTAAGCAATCCAGCTAAGGCCACATGCCCATAAAAAAGAAATTCGGAGCATTTGCAGGAGTTTTCACTCCCTCCATCCTCACCATACTTGGTGTGATCATGTATTTAAGGCTCGGATGGGTTGTCGGGCAGGCAGGACTGATCACTGCACTGGGGATCATCTTCCTGGCACATGTCATTTCACTTTCTACGGGCCTCAGTATTTCCAGCATTGCCACCGACAAAAAAATCAAGACCGGCGGAATCTATTATATGCTGTCGCGAAGTCTGGGCCTGCCTATGGGAGGTTCAATCGGGATCACCTTATTCATTGGGACTGCACTCAGTATTTCTTTGTATATCATTGGTTTTTGCGAAAGTTTCCTGGCAATAGAAATGATCAGGGACATTACAGGACTTGGTAATAGCATTCAGGATTTCAGGATTCTTGGCAGCATCATGCTCGGTATTCTGGTGATCATTGCATTCATCAGCACTTCCATCGCTATTAAGACACAGTTTTTTATTTTGGGGGCGATCATTCTTTCCCTGCTTTCCATAGGGGTAGGCCTCTTTACCGGTGAGCCTTCATCAGGCGGTAACATCAGCTGGATGCCTATAGCAAACGGGGTGTCGATCACCACAGTCTTTGCAATCTTTTTCCCGGCAGTAACAGGATTTACAGCAGGTGTAGCGATGTCGGGTGACCTGAAAAATCCTCAAAAGAATATCCCTTTCGGGACCATGGCCTCTATTATCACAGGACTTATTGTTTATATAGCCCTGGCTCTGGCCTTTGCCTTGATGGTTGACAGGCAATTATTGCTTGAAGACACCAACTTCCTGATGAGAATTGCCTGGTCATCACCACTGGTAGTTGCAGGTATCTGGGGGGCAACGCTATCATCTGCCCTGGGTGGAATACTTGGTGGGCCCCGCATTCTGCAAGCCATGTCGCGCGACAGGATCACACCAAAAGTTTTCGGAAAGAGTTACGGGATCAATCAGGAGCCCAGGAATGCCCTGATCTTCACTTTTCTCCTTGCTGAAGCAGGTATTCTTATAGGGGAACTGGACATGATAGCAGTGATCGTATCCATGTTCTATATTTCAGCGTACGGATTTATAAACCTTTCTTTTGCCCTTGAAAAATGGGCAAGCTCCGATTTTCGCCCCAGTTTCCGTATTTCAAAGTGGATCGGGATTATTGGCTTTGCAGCATGTTTCGGGGTGATGTTCAAGCTTGACACCCCGGTCATGTTCCTGGCCATGATCATCCTGGCAGGGATCTATTTCTATATTAAGCGCAAAAAACTGGAACTTGACTTCGGTGATGTCTGGCAAAGCGTGTGGTCTTCCATGGTAAGGGCCATACTGTACAGGATTGACCGTAAAGGTATAGAGGAACGTAACTGGCGTCCGAATATCATCATGTTCAGTGGTGGCAGCAAAACCCGCCCTCACCTCATACAGTTTGGAAAAGACCTCGTCGGAAACCAGGGATTCCTTTCAAATTTTTACCTGATACTCAACAAATCTTCAAGTGTACTGTTCAAGAAACACCAGCAATCTGTTGACGATGAATTCACACGGCAAAATGAAGGGATATTTACACGCCGGCAGGAGTGCAAGAATATTTATGAAGGCATTGAGGCCATCTCCAGCACCTACGGATTCTCCGGTGTTGAGCCCAATACCATTCTGTTTGGCTGGGCACGGCATGGTGACGATCCCGTCCGTTTTACAAAAATGATCCGGACACTGAGTGAGCTTGACCTGAATATCCTCATGATGGATTATGATAAGGAGAGCGGCTTCGGGAAGCAAGAGATCATCGATGTTTGGTGCCGCGGGGGCGGAAACAATTGCAACCTGGTATTGTCTCTGATCAAGTTCATGTGGTTATCCGAAAACTGGAGAAATGCCAGGATCAGGATATTGATCATCAATCCATATAATGATGAAAAGGAAAGTCTGATTGAGGATATAGAACAAATCCTGGACAGCGTAAGAATGGACGCAGAGATCAAGATCATTAACAATCAGATTGAAAAACGGCCGATAAATGAGCTCATAGAGGTGGAATCGTCCAACTCTGACCTTGTATTTTTAGGTATTCCGATGATCAGGGATGGAGAGGAACAAAGCTTTGTTGAGCAAATAAACAAACTATGCCAGAATTTAGGGACTGTGGTTCTGGTTAAGGCTTCTTCTTATTTCAGGGATTTTGAGATCGGTTACCGGAAAGGCATGGTCAAGCATGATAAATCCGAATATTCGGATGATGAAATAGAGCTTGTGATCAGCAGAAAGATCAAGGTGCCTGAGATCCCCTACCCAGACGATCCTGCTTCTGCACGGGAATTGCAACTGATATTCAAGCAGGTCAGTGAAATGAACGAAACGGTCTTTAATGAACAAATCGTTGACCTTTTCAGCCTGAACCGTGCGGTTTATGCAGACATCAATAAAGAGTCCAAGGAGGCTTTTACAACACTAAAAAGCAAACTGAGCAGTACAAAAAATGCCGATAAATGGAAGTTTGCCATCAGCGAAACCTATAGGGAGATTTTTCAAAATGCACTAAAGATCATAGATAAGCAGGAAAAGGAAACTTTTCCCGATCAAATGGAGATCCTGCAGAATATGGTCGGTTTTTATAAGGAAAAATATACTGAGGTGATCAGGAATTCCCCTGAGTTGATTGTCAAGGAGCTTACAGCTAACGATCTCAAGATCAGAAAAGGCGATAAAGGACGGACCATAAGGTATAAACTGCGGAAGCGATTGTTACACGGCTCATTCCGGGGAACAATAAAGCAAAAGATCAGGTTCAAAAAGCTGGTGGCTTCTCATTTTGAAAAGCAAATTTTTTCAGAACTCAGCGAGGTACTCCGAAACTGGGGAATGATCAGCCTGCAACAGGTTATCAAAACACAGGAGGTAAACAACAGGATATTTGATGCCTATTTTATTTTAAATAAAAGCTTACCTAAGGAAACAAGCAATAGCCTGATCGATGATATCATCATCAAAAACCAGAGTCTGAGAGAACAAATCGACAAGCTAAATGAAATATCTATACAATCATTCTTTACCCTCCTGAGAAACAAAACATTTTATGTAATCAGGCAGCTGAGCCGTGAACTGCAAATGGCTGATACTGCGAATTACATCAGAACGAATGAAAGGATTTCAAGAGAAATGGACCATGAAGTTTCCCGCTTTTCATTGATTCCCGGGATCTGGCTAAAAAATCAGCAACTCCTGAATAATTTCACACGCCTTGAGCTCATATTATTCATATTTACTACCCATGCAAAAGATGAACTTCGGATACTTCTTCAATCCCTCGATGCGCAAATAAAGCGCCAGTTCATTGATCATTTGCATAATATTGAAGCCGGTTTCGGCCACTCAACCTACATCCTTAACGAAACACTTGACGAAGCAATCACCCGCCTGGATCCGGAAAACTTCGAACTCCTCTGGAATGAAACAACTGAAAAAGCGCTTGTCAACATCAAAGCATTTTCCAGGGAGGTGGTTCAGAAAATTGAGCTTATTGAACGAAGTGTCTTTGATGATTTTAAATCTTCCCAATTCGAAAGTCACAAAGCCACAAGCATACGTGCGCGTAAACTGGTTGAGCATATCCTTCAGCAGGAATTTATTAGCCCTATCGAAGACGCCAGCACCGAAACAATGGATTGGTTTCTTGAAAAAACGAATAAAACTTCCGGCCTGATCGATGAAAGCATGACTGTTCTCAGCCCCATCATAAATGATAAAACAAATGCCATTGATTTTCCGCAACTTAAAAAGTATCATACAGCATTCGGTGAGATACTTCAGAATTCGGAAAAAATTTCAACACGATTACTGAACCAGATCCAGGAAAGGATCAATGCCCTGAATGATAAATTATCACTTCATGCAATAACACGCAGAACAGGCTTCTTTAGAAAGTTCATCAAATAATAAATAATCTATGGTTACACAAGCACTCATTGATCCGAAAAGCATTGTCGTTGTGGGCGCATCAAACGATATCCGCAAACCCGGCGGAAAAGTGCTCAAGAACATCATCGACGGTGGATTCAAAGGTGAACTATTTGTCACCAATCCGAAGGAATCTGAAATTCAGGGCATCCATTGCTTCAATGATCCCGTTGAACTTCCTGAAACAGATCTTGCCATCATTGCTATTGCTGCCCGCTTCATCCCCGAAACTATTGAAATGCTTGCCAGGAAAAAAAACACGAGAGCATTTATTATTCTTTCTGCCGGCTTCAGCGAAGAAAATGAGGAAGGGAAGCTCCTGGAAAAACAGATTGTTGACATCATCGACAGCGTTGGTGGAAGCCTGATAGGGCCAAACTGCATCGGTGTGATGTGCCCGGAATACCATGGTGTATTTACAATGCCTATTCCCAGGCTGGATATGAACGGCTGCGATTTTATCAGCGGCTCCGGTGCTACCGCCTGTTTCATTATGGAAGCCGGTTTGCCTATGGGACTTCCATTTGCCAGGGTTTTCAGTGTTGGCAACAGCGCACAGATGGGGGTTGAGGAGATCCTGCAATACATGGATGAAACATACGAAGAAGGCAGGAGCCCGAAAGTCAAACTATTGTACATTGAGAACATTGACAAGCCGGCATTGCTTCTAAAGCATGCCTCCTCCCTGATCAGGAAGGGATGCCGGATCGCTGCTATCAAGGCAGGCTCCTCAGAAGCAGGGAGCAGGGCAGCATCGTCCCATACAGGTGCACTGGCCAGCTCTGATGTTGCAGTAAATGCCCTGTTCAAGAAGGCAGGCATCATACGTTGCTACGGACGCGAAGAACTTATAGCCGTGGCAACTATATTTTTATATCCCGAATTAAAAGGTGATCGCCTGGCGATCATTACCCATGCAGGCGGTCCGGCGGTGATGCTTACAGATGCCCTTTCCCATAATGGAATGAAAGTGCCCCAGATCAACAATGATCATTCAGAAGAACTCCTGGAAGAACTTCATCCCGGATCATCGGTTTCCAATCCCATTGATTATCTTGCAACCGGCACAGCAGAACAACTGAGTACAATCATAGATTATTGTGAGCATAAGTTCGATGAAATTGATGGCATGGCAGTTATTTTCGGAACAACAGGATTGTTCCCGATCGACGATGTTTACGATGTCATCGATGAGAAGATAAAAACCTCTTCCAAGCCCATCTATCCTATTCTTCCATCTACTTATACAGCCTCTGGCGAAATAAAACGCTTTATCGACAAAGGAAGAGTGATCTTTTCTGATGAGGTAGTATTCGGACAGGCGATCAGCAAAATTAAAAAAAGCGATCCCCCTGCAGCTCAAAATCCTAAGCTCCCTGAAGTGGATACGGTCGGTATCCGCAGGATCATAGACAGCTGCGGAAATGGTTACATTGAGCCCGAAAAAATACAGGCCCTGCTTGATGCAGCCGGAATTTCACGCATCCCGGAAGCTGTTGTATCGCAGATCAATGATGCTGTTGAGACAGCCGAAAAATTCGGATTTCCTGTTGTAATGAAAGCAGTTGGACCCCTACATAAATCTGATGTTGGAGGAGTAATGCTCAACATAGAAGACAGCAGCGGGGTTCGCAATGCATTCAGGAAGATCATGGAGATCCCTGATACACATTCGGTGCTGATCCAGCCCATGCTAAGCGGAATTGAACTTTTTGCCGGATCTAAATTTGAAGATAAGTTCGGACACATATTATTGTGTGGACTCGGAGGCATCTTCATTGAAGTATTAAAAGACGTTAAAGCAGGGCTTTGTCCCATATCGGAACAGGAAGCTGTAAGGATGATCACGCATCTGAAAGGATATAAGATACTGCAGGGCATCAGGGGACAGCAAGGCATTGATGAAAATAAATTTGTTCAGATCATCACCCGCCTGTCAGCCCTGCTGATCACTGCCCCCGAGATATGCGAAATGGACCTTAACCCGCTCATCGGCAATGAGAACATGATCATGGTGGTGGATGCCAGGATAAACATTAATAAATCCAATGATCATTAAGTTACAGCTGATGATGATCAAAATTATTAAGTAAACAGATTATGCTCATAAAATTAGTTGTCATTGCTTTGTATGCTGTCATGATCATCATCATTGGCATTATTGGACTCAGGAAAACCCGTTCATTTAATGATTTTTTTCTGGGTGGTGGTAATATAGGACCTTGGATGACAGCCTTTTCCTATGGCACGGCTTATTTCAGTGCAGTTCTTTTTATCGGCTTTGCCGGAAAGATCGGGTGGAACTTTGGTTATTCAGGCCTTTGGATTGCCTTGTTCAATGCCCTTGTTGGGGTTTTGCTGGTTTGGGGGGTATTCGGCTGGAAGATCAAACAGATCTCAATCACTTACAAAGTCAGTACAATGAGCGAATACCTGGAGAAAAGGTATAACAGCCCCTTTCTTAAGTTAGTTGGCTCCTTTGTCATTTTCATCTTTATGATCCCGTACTCTGCTGCGGTATTTATGGGATTATCCTATTTATTCACCTCAAATTTCGACCTGGAATACTGGCATGCCCTGTTTTTTATTGGAATCTTCACTGCCTCATATATCGTTCTCGGAGGATATAAATCCATGGCCATGATAGACATGATCTTCGGTATTATCATGACAGGAGGGGTCATTATACTCTATTTCTCTACGGTGGACGCCGGTGGCGGAATGACAATGATCACCAACACTTTACATGCGATAGAACCAAAGCTCACATATGTAGTAGGGCCTCCGGGTCTCTGGCCCTTATTTTCCCTGATCTTTCTTACGAGCGTAGCTCCTTTTGCAATGCCACAGCTGGTGCAAAAATTCTATGCCATTCGCGACAGGCGATCCATACGGATAGGCATGATCGCATCTACATTTTTCGCTTTACTAATTGGCGGGGTGGCATACTATATTGGTTCAACCACCAGGGTATTCCTGTCTCCTGATGATGCCGGATTTGCACATGTTTTCAATGATGGGGTTCCCATTTATGATCGCCTGATGCCCGAGTTACTGGCAAAAGTCATCCCGGAATCCTTATCCGTGATCATCCTCCTGCTGATACTTTCAGCCTCCATGTCTACCCTTGCAGCACTTGTATTGATATCAAGTTCTTCACTTACCAAAGACTTCTACCACGGCTTTATCAATAAAAATGCTTCCGATAAAAGACTTACGCGCCTGATGCGATATGCCAGTGCTTTTTTCGTATTGCTTTCAGTTATGCTGGCCTGGCTCGACCTTGACAGCATCGTTGCCATACTTGGTATTTCATGGGGGGCACTCGGCTCGTTTTTCCTTGGCCCCTTCATCTGGGGAATTTTATGGAAAAAATCAAATAAAACAGGAGCCCTGGCCTCCGCATTCCTGGGATTGGCAAGCTGCCTTGTGCTATATGCCACAGGTATGTCGTCTCCTTCTGCCGGAACCATTGGAATGATGGTTTCTTTGGCTGTAAACCCTGTTGTAAGCCTCATGTCCGGAAAATATGAAAGCCATGCTGCATAAAACCAGGCATTATATTATCATTTCAGCTATGCTGCTGTCAAGCCTGGCCGTTTCAGCCCAGAAAGCCGGGAATACCCCATCAGATTGGGGAATACATTTCAGTGGATTTGTAAATGCTCAAGCTTTTTTTGATACACGACAGATCGTGGAGGCAAGGGCCGGCATGGTGAGCCTGTTCCCTGAAAATGCAGTCTATGACCGCAATGGAGAAGATATTAATGCCAGTGCGGGCTTTAACCAGGCAGCCATGACAAGCCGAATAAGGGGAACAATTACAGGGCCGGCTGCACTCGGGGCCCAAACACTTGGGGTCATAGAAACTGATTTTACCGGTTCATCCAATGCCGATAACAACGGCATGCGCCTGAGAGAAGCCTGGATCGGGCTTAATTGGAAACGAGTATCATTCCTTGTCGGTCAATACTGGCATCCGCTGTATGTCCCGACCATCAGGCCAAAAACCATCGGCCTTAACCTTGGCGCACCCTTTCATCCCTTTGCCCGCCATAACCAGATCAGGTTAACATACTTTGCAGGGGCGTTCGACATCATTGCCGTAGCTGCATCACAAAGGGATTATTCCAACACCGGCCCTGATGGGCGTACTCCTGATTACCTGCGGAATGCAGCACTTCCTAACCTCGATCTTCAAATTCAGTGGCATCCCGATGATCATATTGCAGGAGTCGGGTTTGACTTTAAAATGATACAGCCGAGACTATCCGTAACATTCAGCCCCGGAACCGAATATAAAAGCAATGAAAAAGTCAGTTCATTTGCTGTCACCGCTTTCATGAAACTCGACTTCCCTGCCTTGTTGATAAAGTCACAGGCCGTGTGGGGACAAAATCTCACCGAATTCATCATGCTCGGTGGCTATATTGAAAAGCTCATCGACTCCATTGGCCACAGGATCACATACAGCCCCAGCTCGCAGTTATCGCTTTGGGCTGACCTCTCGACAAAAGGCAAAAGTGTCAAATTCGGACTCTTTGCCGGATATGCTGCCAACCTTGGGTATGATGGCCCTGCAGCTGGTAAATACTATGGGCTCGGGCAGGACATTGCCTATTTATACAGGATATCACCAAGGGTGGAATGGTATTCGGGAAGGTTTATGCTGGGCCTGGAGACGGAATACACCGTAGCAGCTTACGGCCAAGCTGATGCAAACGGAATTGTAAGCAATACGAAGGAATTTGGAAATTTACGTTGCCTGCTCGCAGCATTTTATTTCTTTTAATAATAATTACTATATTTGGTTTTTAAACTAGAAAATGCAGATGAAAGACACTCCCATTAACTACGAAATCGTTAAAAGAAAAATCAAAGAAAGCCAGCTCGAAAGTGTTGGCAAAGCTACCATCAGGGATATAAAAAGACTTGTCGACCAGATTGAAGCTGAAACAGGTGAGCGCTTTATCAGGATGGAAATGGGCATACCGGGCCTCCCTCCCAACCAGATAGGAATTGAAGCTGAAATAGAAGCGCTGAAAAGCGGGGTAGCAGCCATATACCCCGACATCTTCGGCATCGCCCCCCTTAAGAAAGAAATATCAAGATTTGTAAAGTTATTTCTCAATATCGATGTAAGTCCGGAAGCATGTGTCCCCACAGTAGGCTCGATGCAGGGTGGATTTGCCACATTCATGACGGTGAACCGGATGAACAAAGACAAGGACACAACTTTATTTATTGATCCGGGATTCCCGGTACATAAACAGCAACACAGAGTTCTGGGAGTTAAATTTGAAACATTCGATGTATATGATTACAGGGGGGATAAACTGCATGACAAGCTGGAATCAATACTTCAGAAAGGAAATATTGCCAGCATACTGTATAGCAATCCGAACAATCCTTCATGGATATGCTTCACCGAGAAAGAGTTGAAGATCATTGCAGCGCTTGCAGACAAGTATGATGTAATCGTCCTTGAAGACCTTGCCTACTTCGGCATGGATTTCAGGAAAGATTTTTCCAGTCCCGGAGAACCACCTTATCAGCCATCCGTTTCACAATTCACAGATAACTTTATTCTCTTTATTTCCAGTTCAAAAATCTTCAGTTATGCCGGCCAGCGCATTGGGATGCTCGTGATCTCAGATAAGCTATATAACAGGAAATTTCCTGACCTTAAACGCTTCTATACTTCCGAGCAATTTGGTTATGCCATGGTTTTCGGATCATTGTATGCCCTCTCTTCCGGGACAGCCCACACACCGCAATATGGCCTGGCTGCCATCCTCAAGGCAGTAAACAACGGCGAGTTTAATTATATTGATGTGGTAAAAGAATATGGTGAAAAAGCTGTGATCATGAAGAAGTTCTTTCTCGACAATGGGTTCAGCATTGTTTATGACAGGGATGAGGGCGAACCTATCGCCGATGGCTTTTATTTTACATTGTCCTATCCCGGTTTTACCGGAGAGGAATTGCTGAATGAGTTGATTTATTACGGGATCAGTGCCATCTCACTGGCCATCACAGGCAGTAGCCGATCAGAAGGGATCCGTGCCTGTGTCTCACTGGTTAAAAGAGATCAGTTTCCCGATCTTGAGTATAGGTTGAAAAGGTTTCATGAAGATCATGGGGGATGAATTCTGAGTGACGAGTGACGAGTGACGAAGTGGAGTTAAGAGTGTAGAGTGTTGGGCGAACACAAGACGAGAAGAGGTGAAGAGTGTTTTCTCAAATATCTTCAGTTTATCAAGCAAGGCATAGTACGCTCACCGAAAGAGAATAAAAAAATCTTTAAAATTGATTATCCTCGGGGCAA
>JABMQZ010000006.1 GCA_013202965.1 Bacteroidota bacterium
GGGGTACTTATTAATACCAATAAATTGATTTTGTACCCATTATTAATAAATTTCATTCACACGCTCTTTTCTCCCTTCTCCTTGAGGAGAAGGGCCGGGGATGAGGTGCCTGAAGATAGAAGATTTTACCCTACTGCGAAGCAGTATCCTTAATTAAAGATAACTTGAAAAGAGGACTTTAAAGACAAAAGCTTATTTGTCAGGGTTTCAGGCAATTAAATAAAGTGTTATATCATAGAAGAAGGCGAAGGGGATAGATGATGGGAGAAAGCGAAGGGGATAGATGATGGAAGAAGTAGATGAAGAAGTCCTTAGCTAAAACTCAACTTCCGGCGGCACAAACATGCTTGCATCCCCACCATGCTTTAAAATATCGCGAACGATTGAGGAGTTGATGGGGGTATGTTCAGGTGTTGTGAGGAGAAAAACCGTTTCAATTTCGGGATATATTTGTTTGTTTACCTGTCCGATGCTGCGTTCAAACTCAAAGTCGGCGGAGGTGCGCAGGCCACGGAGGATAAAACGGGCATTCACCTTTTTGCAAAAATCCACGGTCAGGCCGGAATACCTGGATACGCTTACCCGGTCTTCATTTGCGAAGACCAGCTCAATCCATTTCAAACGCTGCTCTATACTGAAGAAGTTTTCTTTCTCGGAATTATCTCCTACAGCAACGATGATCTTGTCGAAGATATTGACGGCCCTGTTAATGATCGACTGGTGCCCGACAGTGATGGGATCGAATGAACCCGGAAATACAGCAATTTTTTCCATTGAATCAGACTTTAGTGCAAAGCGAAATAAACTATTTTATGCAAATATACACATACAGGATGAAAAAATCTACAGGGAGTTTTCCATAATGGCCCTGTCAAGAATTTCAATAACTGAACGAAAGGTATTTTTCTTTTTTTTCTTAATTTTTTCGAGGGGCACCCATTGTACTTTGCTGATCCCTTCACTTTCTGCAGGTACAAATTCCTGGGCACGTTTTGCTTTCATCAGGAACCAATGAGTTTTCTTGATGATAAGTCGCCTGTTCCTGCGATAGAAATGATAGGTTATGGATAGTTTTTTCGTAATCTCAATCTTCTTGAGGCCAGTTTCTTCCATCACCTCGCGTATTGCAGTTTCCTTATTTTTCTCTCCACTGTTTTTCTTTCCCTTGGGGAGGTCCCACCTTCCATGGCGGTAAATCATCAGCACCTCGTCCTTATTGCTGATCACGGCACCGCCGGCTGCTTTTGTAAGTTTAAACCTGATAATGAACAACTTAAACAACTTATCAGCATTTTTCCTCCGGTAAACGATAAGGGTTTTGAGTTTTTTTGTTTTTATAAATCGTTCAAATTCAGCAAGTAGATGCTTCATTCCCTGATATTTATAGAAAATGGCATTTTTCTCCCTGCCGGGGATGTTCATATTTTCAGTGAAAACTATGAGCTTGTCCTTTATGAAAACTTTATAGTTTTGATGCATGAGGTCAGTTGTGTATATAGAAATGGCACCTGCCAATATCAACCCTGTTTCGACCGATTTCAATTCAAAGGTTTCACATAAGTATATACCTTCCTGGTGCACTTTGTCTTACCATTCTCAAAGTTGACTTTTTTCTTTTGCGAGAAGATCAAAATCGGAATACTTATACCAATCCCAATACCTCCGGCAATCACAACCGATTTATACGTATCAAGGTTAAACGTGCCTTCTTTATAATCAATGCTGACCAAAGGGGCTGCAACAGCAGCTGTGAGCAGCGAAGCAAAGAAAAGATATGTACCTATTTCCGTGAAAACATGTCCGGATTTATTTTGATATCTCAACGTGCTGATGTTAGAAAGCGGATAGGATTCAGACTTGAAAGCTTCATAGCGCCAGCTTTTCCCCCTAATAATGATTTGTTTTGTAAGCACTGAATCCAATTTGAAGCTTGTACTAATCTCTTTCACCATAATGTTTACGGAATCAGATGAGGCGAAATTTAGTTTGCCTCTAACTGATTCTTGCATTATTAATGAATCAGCACCAAATGATCTTTGTGAGATACTGATCCACGCCCCTTCTTTTATTTTTAATGTGTGCTTTTTATCAGGCAGCTTGAATAGGAGTAAATCTTTGTTTTGTGAATACACCGAAAAGCATATTAATAAGCTGATGGTGAACAATAATAATTTTTTCATAGCTCTATCATTTATATTTATAAGTGGCATGATATCTTTTCGTTCTTCATGAGATTTCCTTTAAGCGCTTATAAGATTTATTTGATCACTTATTCGAAAATCTACTTCTCTCAAGCATTTCATCGTTGAACCGTCAATATTAACATTGAATATTTTCTTGCTGTCTGACTTAAGTTTTAATGATTTCGTTATACAGAATTTTTCAAACCCCCATTTTTCAGGATCATCCATTACGCTTGCATTCCATGTGGCCTTAAACTGCCCGATCAGTTTTCGCATACCAATATCTTTTAATGTGAAAAGGTGGAAATCTCCTGAACCCAGAGGAACCGATCTGGCAAGGGGAAGGTCTTTTCCAAGATCACCATTTACAATTATCATAGCCTGGTAGGCACCTTCAGAAACCATCTCTCCATCCACAACTATTTGCCATTTTCTTTTGCTTTTAAAGGTGGATTTAATTGTTTTATTCATACAGGCAAGGCTGGCACCAATGAAAAAAGGGCCCAGGTCACCAAATATCTGACTGAATATCCCTTTATAATATTTAATGAAACGATTTTCGGTGTAAGTAGGGATTTCTCCAAATATTTCAGCACCTCCATATCCAACAAAATTGCGGGCTTTTGAATCGCCCATCTGGCATACTGCCTTAATTATATCACATTTTACGGTTCTATTATTTTTTATAGAATCGACGAAAACTTTGATTGCATCATCGATGGTATCAGGCATTCCCAAAGTTTTTCCGATAAGGTCAGCAGAACCTTTCCGTAGGAATCCAAGCATAATATCATTCAGCTTGACCCCGGAATCACAGCATCCTTCCAATGCA
>JABMQZ010000070.1 GCA_013202965.1 Bacteroidota bacterium
GGTTAATACCTCGTGGGCTTGCCCCGAAGATAATCAATTTCAAAGATTTTTATATTGTATGTATCTATAAACAGATATCAAACAGGTTTTATTGTACATTTAATATATCTCAACCTGATTATGCTGAATGGCATCTTCAAGTACCGTTTGCCGCATGTTTTTGATCAGGTCATTCTTCCTTTTGTTCAGGATCATCTTTCTCAGTTCATCTTCCAGAAAATGAATGGGAGGCACACTGTCAGCGGGTTTATAATCCTTTACATATATCATATAGATAAAGACAGAATCCCTGACTTCGAGGTATCGCCTGTTGGTATTAAAATCCCTGAAAGAATATGATGGTACCGGAACTGTTTCCATCATCTGATCCAGATCGATCCAGTAGTCTTCCGAGAGGCTGAATGATTCAGCATACTTGCTGCTATACAGTGCCAATGAATCCTTTTCTTCCGGGATTTCAGACCTGATATACTGCCGGAATTTCCGCAGGGCAGGTGAGTCCTGGTGCAGAACAAGATATTGCATATTCAGGATATCATCTTTCAACAGAAAATTGTTTTTATGTTGATCATAATACGCTGTTAAGGCTTCGAATGAAATATTGGTATCCAGGTCCTGCCTTACCAGCATTTTCTCATATTCAAAGATCACCAGGCTATTTCGGTATTCTTCAAGTTGTGAAGAAAAATCCTTGTACTCATCCGGGAGGTTTTCCTCTGCTTTTTTAACGATAAGCTCCCGGTCGACCCAGTTTTGAATAAATCGCTTTACCATGGTGAGGCTGTCGTGAACTGATATTCCGCGAGGCACAAGCCCGTCCAGCCCGGAAACGTACAGGTATTTATCATATACCCTGACCAGTACATCGCCCGATCCTGTATTCCCGGATGGAGTGCACGTAAACAGCACAAGCGGGAGCAGCAGCAAGACAAACAGGCGACCGGCCGGCTTATTCAATATCTTCCAATACCTCCTCATTTATCGTAATAGGGTATTTTTCTTTCAATGAAATAATCCATTCTTCTTCCAGGTAATTCTGATAATCCGAGGTGATGAGGCCCCTTGCTTCATCAAGTGTTTTGTGTTCAGGTTCCCGGATTTTATAGACCACAGCAAATATGATGGTGTTTTCATTATGTGACCTGCCATCATACAGATCGTTGAAATCTGTGAGTGGTGCTGCAAGAGACTGGCCTTCTTTCCATTCTATTTTATCAATAAAGCTGTTGATGCCTTTTGCATACACACCCTTTTCAATCATCACATTATCAAGGGTGTCCAATCCGGCCTCTGTCAGGCTTTTTTTCCTGGCGTTGGCCCTTGTGATCATCTGCCTGATCTCTTTTTCCTGCGACGGATCATTGATGATGATGATATGAGCTTCCAACCTTTCACCCCACATATAATTGTCAGATGTATTGTTATAAAACTCCTTAAGGCCAATGGTGTCTTGTACTGCTTTGCTCCATACCCTTTCATCAGTAAGATTAAAGAGCAGGATGCCGTCGCGGTATTCATTCATCAGCAGTCTGAACTCAGGATATTCGTCTTCCAGCTGGCTGTCTTTCAGATTTATGCACAGATCATTCACGTATTCATGGTACTGATTATAAAAGAAAGCTTCCTTGCCGGCTGTGCCGCGTCGCTGCTGTTTTTTCTCCAGGAACAGGGCAAAGTCATGCTGGCTGTACTTTTGTTTGCCAAGTTGCAATATTTTTTTATTCAGATCAGCTACCTTTTCAGCACTCCATTCACCGGCATAAAAGGAAGAGTCGATGGCCTGTAACAGTGCCTGAAGATTTTCGGGGTATTCTCTGAAATTATTTTCAGTTTTGATACGCCTGATGACAGTTTCCCTGCTTTTTTTCGCACGGCTGTCTTTTGTCATTCTGCGCTTCAGGTCAAGTACTTCAACTTTATAGTCTCCCGGGCTTTGTCTTTCAATTAATTTCAGGATATGCCAACCGAAAGATGTCAGCAAGGGTTCTGATATCTCGCCTGTATTCGGAATATTTGAAACAGCAACAATGAATTCCGGCACCATTCTGTTGGATCCGAAGCGTGGCAGGATGCCGCCTTTTTCTTTGGAACCGCGGTCATCAGAATATTCCAGTACCAGTTCTTCAAATACTTCCCCATTCATCAGTCTCTGATGAAGATCGTTGATCTCCAATCCTTTTCTGGCCGAATCCAGCGCAGTGGCATTTTTAGGCATTGCAAGATACAGATGTGCAACCGTTGCCTTGCCCATGGCTGCTCTTTTATCGGTCACCTTTATGAGGTGGTAGCCATAAGCAGTACGAATTGGCATCGAAATTTCACCAACAGCTGTATTATAGGCCCCTTCTTCAAAAGGATACACCATGTCGAATACGGTAAAATACCCCAGGTCGCCGCCATTCCCCTTTCTTGCAGGAGCTTGCCCCTGTGCTTCGCGGTCATGGGCTGAAGGATCGTCTGAGACCTCAGCTGCAAGCACTGCAAAGTCTTCTCCGGCAAGTATCCGTGTTCTTACTTCCATTAGCTCATTATAGGCCACCAGTGTATCGGCCGGCAGGGCATTCTCATCGACTTTGATCAGGATATGACTGGCCCTGACATCAAAATTCAGCCTTTCATAGGCTTCCAGAAGCAACTCGTCGCTTACTTCCTGGTCATTGAAATATGGCTCAGCCAGTTGTTTCCTGTAACCTGCCAGTTCATTTACAAATGCAGTGGCTGTATCCATGCCGAGGTCACGGGCTTCTTTTACCTTCAGCCTGAAATTAATATACAATCCCAGGTAGTCTTTCATTGACTTCTTGTCAGCCAGGTCAGTGTCTACATTATTCTTCCTGTATACATTCAGAAATTCTGATACACTGATTTTTTCATCACCGATGGTGATAAGAACGCGATTATCTTCTTGCTGTGCGAAGGAAGATAATGTAATAAACACTGCGAGGATAACAGGCAATATTTTTATTAAAAGTCTTTTCATCATTTGATACTACTTATTATTTAAGGTTTAAAATTATGTACTGTAGTTTGGAGCTTCTTTGGTAATGGTGATGTCATGCGGATGACTTTCCACTACGCCAGCTGCGGTTACCCTGATAAATCGGGCATTCCATAATGCGTCGATGTTTGCTGCACCGGCGTATCCCATGCCTGCCCTGAGGCCGCCCACCATCTGGTGTATCACCTCTGATAGCATGCCTTTGTATGGTACCCGTCCGACGATGCCTTCAGGTACGAGTTTCTTGATATCATCTTCATCATCTTGGTAATAGCGGTCTTTGGAACCTTTCTGCATTGCTTCAATAGATCCCATGCCACGATATGTTTTAAATTTCCTGCTTTCGAAGATGATGGTTTCGCCCGGAGATTCATCCACACCGGCAAAGAGTGAGCCTGCCATCACAGAGCTTGCTCCTGCCACGAGGGCTTTTACGATGTCTCCTGTATACCGGATTCCTCCGTCGGCGATCACAGGGATACCGCTTCCCTTTAATTCATTGGCAACATCATAGACCGCACTCAATTGTGGAACACCGACGCCGGCAATGATCCTGGTTGTACAGATCGACCCGGGCCCAATCCCTACCTTTACGGCATCGGCACCGACCTTTTTAAGGTCACGTGCGGCTTCTGCGGTGGCAATATTCCCCACCACAAGGTCGACAGATGAATATTTTGATTTGATAAGTTTCGCCATATCGATCACGCCCTTTGTGTGCCCGTGAGCTGTATCGATCACGATGGCATCGACACCGGCATCAACAAGCGCTGAAACACGCTCAGGAGCATCATGTGTTATGCCGACGGCAGCTGCAGCACGCAGCCGGCCGCGCTCGTCCTTAAAGGCATTCGGGCGCAACTTGATCTTTATAATATCCTTGTAAGTGATCAGTCCGACAAGACGGTTTTTCTTATCTACAACAGGCAACTTCTCAATCCTGTATTGTTGTAAAATATCTGCTGCTTTTTCAAAATCAATAAACTCTGTTACGGTAATGAGATTATCACGCGTCATCACCTCGACCACAGGCCGCTCGGAATTATCTTCAAAGCGCAGATCTCTGTTGGTTAAAATCCCAACCAATTCCTTTTTATTGTTTACAACCGGGATCCCACCGATACTGTATTCCTGCATGATGCTTCTTGCATCTTTCACCAATGCATCTTCATTAAGCGTAATGGGATCGAGGATCATGCCGTTTTCTGCCCGTTTGACCCTCCTTACCTCGTTTGCCTGATCTTCTATGCTCAGGTTTTTATGAAGCACGCCAATGCCGCCTTCCTGGGCAATGGCAATGGCCATTTTTGCATCAGTAACCGTATCCATGGCAGCGGATACAATCGGAATGTTAAGCTGGATATTCCTGGAAAAATATGTGGAGACATCCACCTCCCTGGGAAGCACTGCAGAGTATGCCGGTAAAACCAGCACATCATCATAAGTCAGGCCTTCAATGCTGAACTTTGTAAAATCTGGATCCATGCTGTGGTGTTTTTGACCTGCAAAGGTATTAAAAAAAGGTAATCAATGAGACTAAATTTTCAAGAACCCCGCCTGAATGACACAGTCGGGCAGGGAAGTGAATTGATCCCCCTGAGTTCTCGAGGGGATCTCCTTGTTATTATTGTTAAAGCAATAATACTGAAAAACCAAAGAAAACGAATCACCTGATGAGCACAAAAGATGATTTCAGCCTGCCGGAATATCCACCCTCAGATGTGTAGGTGATAAGGCATACATAAACTCCGGAAGGTGCAGGCCTTCCCTTATGCTGCCCGTCCCATCCCAGGCCGTATTCACGGCTGGTGAAAATCAATTGTCCCCATCGGTTATACACTTCGAAGCGATAGTCGCTGAAATCCGTGAAAGCACCTACCGGTTTATACACCGGGTTTCTCCCCCCGGGAGTGAAAGCATTGGGAAGATACAGCTTGGGCGTATACTCAATATATATTTCATTGGACCAGCTATAGAGATTAAGTGTGCCATTTTCCATAGCCCTGACCTGGTATACCAGGAGGCTGATCTCCCCGCTAAGGGCAGAGATGTCATCCGTCCAGCTAAAAGTGTCCTTGTCGGTATCACCTATCTTTTCAGGCGTGCCTCCTTCATTGACCGTCCTGTATATTTCGTATCCGGATACCCCGCCGGGCCAGCCCTGAAAAGCATTCCAGCTGAGTTCATTTATCCCTGAAGATTCCTTTTCACCGGCCAGCAAAATAGTTCTCATAAGAGATGAAGGCAAAACTGCATTTTCGCAGCTGTCAAGCAGCTCCGATCGGTAATAATAGCTCTGGCTATTGACCTCCGCTGATTCATCATCATAGTATACAACTGCTTGACCGGATAATTCCAGTTCTGCAATAAGGTCGAAAGGGCCGCTTTCTGCTGTTGACCTGTAGAGATTGAGTTGCGGAACATAGGCATAAGTGTCGGGCAGCAAGGATATGCCGACCAGTTCGTTGTTGAAGACCGAGGCGTTTTCCAGTTTATTGTACTGCGGCTGCTTGTATTGCCAGCTTGTAAGTTCACGTAAGCAGGATGAAGAGGTGACCAGGTCTCCATTGCTGAAAGCCCTGATAAAATACCGATAAGTATGCTCCGGCTCAATATCTTCATGCTCGAATGCAGTCATACCGGATGGCATGGTGGCCAATATCCCGAAAGGACCACCGTCGACACTTAAATATATCCTGTATCCCTGCAGTACCGGTGACATATTGATATACTCAGTCCAGCTCAGGGTATTTTTCATGGTACAGGGATCAAAAATGGCATCATGCAGCAATATCGTCCGCTGGGGAATATCATAACTCCCGGGACTGATATTTCCACAGGTGTCGAAAGCGGCGAGTGCATAGGAGCGATTCTGCAAACAGGGATCAAAGGAAGAGTCGGCATAAGTTGTATTATCAATGCCAAAAACAAAGGCCAGGGTATCATTGATATCATCCAGGATATGATACACGACATATCCACCGGCATCACCGGCGGAGCTAGCACTCCAGCCAAGCAGTACTTCTCCGGTGAATGGGTTGATGCTCACCGAGTCGAGTACTGGCATTGGTGGTGGCGTGATGTCCTCAAAAACTGCAGAAAAAATATTAGATGCTGATATGCAGCCTTCATCATTCCCAATCTCAATCTTGAAATACAAAGTGTCCCTGCATACCGACACGGGAATTTCGAAATGTGTATTCATGGTGGAATCGACAAAGTTGAAGCCTGAAAAGGGGTTGTGCATCCGGATATGGTAATATTCATTCGATCCCGGTAATAGCGGTACATGCATTGCGTTCCAGTCAAGTACTGCCAGGTAGGGATCTGTATTGTTCACGTATAGGTGTATGCTGTGGAGCGTATCTGAAATTATATCAGGCAAAGCATTTTGGTTGGTGACAATATAATACAGGTTCTGTTGCTGATTGGCCGATGCCGGGCTGTGTATAAAAGTGGTATCATCATAAAAAGTGATGATCTCTATTAATTGAAAATTATTTGGATTGGCAATAGTTGTGTGATAAATATCATAGGATACAAAAGCATCTTCATCCACCGGTGAAGTCCAGCTCAAGCTGACATCCCCGCCATCCAATACTTCCAGGCATTTAAAAAAATGCACGGCCTGTGGCCTTGCCGACAGGGCAAGGAACAGGATTGTGAATATGATGATGAGGTGTTTTTTCATTGTCCTGTCCGGGAGTATAAAGAATAACGGATGTTGCAAAGTTAAAGTATTAAGCACAAAGTTTTGGGCCCTTCGGCAGGGTTTATACTGAGCTTGACGAAGTGCTCAGGACATTTGTTGGGCGATGGGCGATGGGCCTTGGGCATTTAACACTTCCGAAACTTATTATGAATATCGAACATCAACTCAATACCCAACACCCAAAACCCTTTTCTCTTCTGTCTTCTTTTTTCAAAAAAAACTTGACAAACGAAAGATCATGTTGTATATTTGTGATATCAAAATAATATCATATAGCTATTAATATAAATTTATCTGAAGATGAAAGAAGAAAAAAGTTACTCCCCGATATCAGGCTATATTGCCTTGATATTTATCCTTGGGATGGTGGGATTTCCTATTTACATGCTGGTGCTGGAGCAATTCTGGTGGGCGATTATGTTAGGCTTTGGCCTTTTCCTTCCTGCAGGCTTGATGGTCGTTAACCCGAATGAGTCCATGGTGATGGTGTTGTTCGGCGCCTATAAGGGTACTGTGAAGAGGAATGGATTTTTCTGGGTGAACCCGTTTTTCGTCAGAAAAAGGATCTCATTACGGGCAAGAAACCTCGACAGCACCCCCATTAAGGTAAACGACAAAGTAGGAAACCCGATCATGATAGGGATCGTCCTGGTATGGCGTGTTGAGAACACTTATAATGCTGCCTTTGAAGTAGATGATTACGTACATTTTGTTGACATCCAGACTGAGGCTGCGATTCGTAAGCTTGCTGGCCATTATCCATATGACAATTTTGATGATGAGATGGCTGAAATTACATTGCGTTCCGGTGGGGAAGAGGTCAACCATGTGCTCGAGGATCAGATCCGCGACCGCCTTGCAATTGCCGGCGTCCATGTAATCGAAGCCCGCATCTCTTATCTGGCCTATGCGCAGGAGATCGCCAGCGCCATGTTGCGCAGGCAGCAGGCTACCGCTATCGTGGCTGCCCGGATAAAGATCGTCGAAGGTGCAGTCAGCATGGTAGAGATGGCATTGGAGCAGTTAAGTAAAAAGCAAGTTGTTGAGATGGATGAAGATATGAAAGCGGCCATGGTCAGCAATCTCATGGTGGTACTTTGTTCAGATAAAGATGCCACACCTGTTGTAAACACAGGAACATTGCACCATTAGTATGGCAAAAAAGAAAGCATTTGTTTTAAGGTTAAACCCCGAAACCCTCGAAAAGCTAGAAAAATGGGCTGCGGACGATTTTCGCAGCATCAATGGACAACTGGAGTGGATTATTGATACTGCTTTGAAGAAGTCGGGAAGGAAGAAGTAGATTGCACGATTGGGCGATTGCACGAATTACCTGTGTGCAATTATATTTTCCAATGAATCAATTCTCTGAATAGCCTCTTGCAGTTCCTGATTAAGATGGATCAGATAAGAAGATAAAAATTTGTTCTCTCCAATTTGATTAAGCCTGATATCATTTACCGTCATGATCCCCTCTTTGTTCAAGGTCAGGTTTTTAGTATCGATCAGTATTTCATTGGAATTGTTGAATTCCATGAACATTTTGCTTTCATTCCCAAATATGATAGACCGAACATTTTTATCTGTATAGGATGGGATGGAAAAGATCAAATCACCCTCACCGACTTTTCTGATCACGGCATCCCTGGGTTTGGCCAGATCAGAGAAATGCTCTTTTCCTGAAGCAACTGCAAATTCCAATGCTCCGTGATTCTCACTGACCACTTTTAACAGCGGGTCTTTCGGCTTATATACTTCAAATGCAGTTCCAATCTTATAGGCCTGGCCAATATATGCCTGAACAGTAGAATCTGATTCATTTTGCCCCTGGTATTCATTCGAATTGATCCCGGAATGTATGCTGACCCTGTTACTCCAGTACATCTTCGAATAAGCGTAATTCATCCCAAATGTGATAATGATGATTAACAGGATGTTTGCCAGGAGCATTGCAATCAGTTGTTTTTTCTTGATCTGTAACATGGTTTAATCTTTTATCGGGGGAATATTTAAGACAAATGTATGAATTCAATTCAAATCGAAAATCGTGCAATCTTCTCAATCGTGCAATCCGTAATTCTTTCCCTGGAAAGAATTACGGCTCTCCAGCTCTTCTTCCACCATCTCCACAATCTTCTCATTCCTGACATTCCCCCATCCCGGGTCTACCCTGAAGCGCGGAGGTACTTCACCAGCAAAACGTTCGATGATGAATTGCGGATTCAGTCTTTCAATAAAATCGCAAATAAATGATATATATTCTTCAAGGCTGAAGAAGTTGAACTTGTCCGGATGCTGCTGGTATTCCCTCTCCATTTTTGTCCCCTTGATGATCTGTAACTGATGAAATTTGATATTGGACAGTGGAAGCTTCGATAATATTGCTGCCTCCGCCATCATTTCCTTCCTGCTTTCGCCTGGCAGGCCGAAGATGATATGGGCACCGGTTTTTATGCCGGCATCTGCAGTTTTGATGATCGCCTCTTGACTTTCCCGGAAGCTATGTCCCCTGTTGATGCTTTCCAGTGTTTTGTCATAACAGGATTCAATACCATATTCGATGATCACATAATGGGATTTCGACAGATGGCTGAAATATTCCAGTTTTTCATCATCGATACAATCGGGCCGTGTGCCAATGACCAGGCCTGCGATCTCAGGAAACTTCAATGCCTGCTCATAAAGTTGTTTCAATTGACTGAGCGGTGCATATGTATTGGAATAGGGCTGGAAGTATGCCAGGTGCTTTCCGGGTTTTTTATATCTCCAGGCATGAAATTCCATCCCTTCCCTGATTTGTTGTTCCACAGATTTGGAAGGATTGCAATAGGATGGATTAAAAGCATCATTATTACAATAGGTACAGCCACCCCGTCCTTTTGTTCCATCCCTGTTCGGACAGGTAAAGCCGGCATCGATACTTAGCTTCTGAACTCTTTCTCCAAATAGCTTTTTAAAGTAATTGGAATATGCATTAAATCTTCTACTATGTTCCCAAGCATACATATACAGCGAAGATAAAAAAAAGCAGAACCTGCCGGCCCTGCTTTAGTGTTATAAAATTAGTTATGACTATTCTGAATCCCGTGTAACTCTTTCCAGTCTTTTCATGATTGCAAAGATAAATAGTGCAGAAGCCAGGCAAACAGCAATGAATATTGCCCACAGTTGCCATAGCTCAAGTTTTCCCCAGAAGGAACTTCCAACAACGAGAAGTTTGTTTCCAACGGCGGTTGCCAACAACCATCCTCCCTGCATAAGTCCCTGGAATCTATCCGGTGCAACTTTCGAAACGAAAGAAAGTCCCATCGGACTGAGGAATAACTCAGCGATCGTTAGCACGAGGTAACTGCTCATCAGCCAGTAAGGCAATACACGTGAGGAATCCGGAACAGGATTGTATTTTACATTGCCCATGTCATCGACAAACTGTAACTCATGCGGTGAAACCAGGTTGAGGGATGCGATCAGGATAATGACAAATCCAAAGGAGGCAATGATCATCCCGATACCGATTTTTTTAGGAGTCGATGGCTCCCAATTTCTTTTCCGGAGCCAGGTAAAGACTGCCATGACCGGAAAGGTCAGGGCAACGATATAGAGTGGGTTGAAAGACTGAAATATTTCAGGAGCGATAGGGTTGCCAGTAGGAAGATTTTGTTCCATCAGGTAGTAAGTAAAATACCCCAGGCCACCAAACATGACAAGGCCAATAAATTTATCCGATACCTTTTTACGGAAGATTATAATGATCAGGCCGGCAATTGCTCCGATAAATGCAAGTATTGACTCCAGACTGAAGAATATAGCTGTGAAAGCATCAACTTCTTTTACTGTATAGTCTTTTGCAAAGAAGGTTAAGGTAAGCCCATTCTGGTGGAATGACATCCAGAAGAAGATCACCACGACAAATACCAGCAGGAGTGCTGAAATTCTCGGTCGTTCTTCTTTTGTCGAGATCTGTGTGATCCAGGCAGCGAAAACTACGAAAAGTCCAATTGCAAATGCGATGTCAACATTACTGGAAGCAAACCATATCCCGATCGAAACGCCAATCCCAATTGCAAATGAAATGACCCCTGCGATAAGTTGCTTGCCTACCTTGAATTTGCTGCCGGTGGTTTCTTTTTTCTCCCTGGGCTTTCTTTCTTTGCTTGGCAGATATTTGTTGAAAATGACATATACCAGGAGAGATACGATCATTGCAATAGCCGCAATTCCAAAAGCGTAATTATAACCAACTGCAAAAGCATTGATGTAGTCATCTGCAAAGGCTGAAAGATCTGTAATGTGTTCGCCACTTACTTTGTCAGCGAGTGTCTGAAACTCAACAGTACTGATATCAGTGAGTTCACCTTTTTTGAATGCATGACACAGTGCAGGCAGGCTTCCGTCATGTAAATACCCCTGTGTTTTCAGGAACCAGTTTCTGATCCCGGTGGCTACAAATGGTGCAAAGAAAGCACCGATGTTGATCCCCATGTAGAATATCATAAAAGCAGAGTCGCGGACCTTCTTATACTTTTCATTATCATACATCTGTCCGACCACAGCCTGCAGATTGCCTTTAAAAAGGCCATTCCCAAGGGCAATGGTAAACAGCCCGATGACTGTCACTGCAAGGGTCATCCCAGGAACAGCCACGATCACGTAGCCGGCAAACATGATAACGATACCCGCAAGGATCACGAGTTTATATCTGTTTGTAATATCAGCAAGAAGACCGCCAAGTAGTGCCAATCCGTAGATTCCAAAATAAAACCAGCTATAATAGACTCCAGCACCTTCTTCAGATAATCCGAATTTTGCCTGAAGAAAGAGCACCAGAATTGCCATCATAGTGTAGAAGCCAAATCTTTCCCCCATATTAGAAAAGAAGGCTACCAATAGTCCTTTAGGATGTCCTTTTAACATAATCTTAGTTTTTGCTTATTAATTAATATGTAAGTTTTTGCATTAGTATTTTGATGTAGCCTACAAAAATAGATAAAAAAGTAAGCTGTGCAAGGGGCATTGAAATTTACTCTCCATTGTGGATAAAAACAATAGCCGACCCAATTACTTTTTACTTTCCGGTAACCGGTGACCGGTAGCCGGTAACCGGAAAAGAAGAGTGAAAAAGTTTAATTTTAAAATGGGTTGTAATAACTTTGACACACAATCGTCTAATTTATGTCATGACCATCGAAGAGTTCAAATCAGAAGTAATGCCGGTGAAAAACAAGTTGTATCGTTTTGCATTGCGGCTTCTGGGAGACAGCGAGGA
>JABMQZ010000071.1 GCA_013202965.1 Bacteroidota bacterium
AAAAGGCACCCCCTGGGGGATCATGGCCTGGTATTTTGTAAACAATATATCCCAGTCTTCCGTATTTGGTTCCCGATCAAAGAATGATCCTGACTGAAAGTCAAAATAAGAGAAATTCATGCTTGCATATACATTGTTATCAAGGGTTTTCACCTTTTCGTAGGAATTGTCGAGATCGGCATACCTGAAAATATATTTATTTTCAGAACTTAGCTTCTGCTTGATCCACAACTTTTTACAGGAGCCATCCATAAGCTTGATAACAAATATTGAATCCCCAACAACATCCTGTGTAATATCGCTATATACACCCCATCCATAATCGGGGTAGCCTGTTGAATTCCTGTTAAAGGCACCATTCTGCCAGCTGTCCTCACCATTATATAATACCGGCCATGAAGCAGACATTCCGTTGGTATCGATCGACATCCATGCGGAAGTATCACCGTAGGGGTATGCATATAATTCTATTCCGGATCCGCCGTTGGTGATGATCCCGTATGTCTCCGGGCCGGTGAAAAATCCAATATCCCAATCCGAGCGCTCAACAATACCAACAACACCATCATGCATATCGTAATAAATATCATCTGCATACCCCGGCCCCATTGAAATAGAACTCTGGGATTGCACAGCCATTGAGATCGCAAATATGCAAGCTGTGAGTAGATAATGCTTCAAATTTTTCATGATTGTAAAACTTAATATTGTTAGGTACTGAAATTCTTGTATCCGTTGATAAAAGTACTTAAAGTATTTTGAGTTCTTAGAGTATTCCAAGCAAAATTTTGAATTTTAAATCTTAAATGTCTCGTGATTCCCTGGCCTTAGTGCCTTTGAAATAATTCAGAATTCAAAACTCAGCACTCAAAAAATCAACTCAACATCCACAGCATTCTGACTCCTGAATTCTGACTTCACTACTCACTAAACAAAAAAAAACTGCCCGATAAGTTAGCAGGCAGCTTGATTATATGAGAAATTTTAAACGGATCAGATCACATTATTCCTGAATGATATATGGAAAATACATCGCCCAACTGCTTCCCGGGAAGGAAGTACCTTCACCCCAGGCTGTTTCATCAGAGACATATTGAACAACTGCATGGGCAGCAATAACAAGCTCTTTCCCCACTTCCCAATTTACAGGTATTTGAACAGTGTATGTAAACTCTGAGATACATTCATGTTGCTCCTGGAAGTTAAATTTCCCAATTTTAGGATTTCCTTTTTTTGTTTGCGGAATTCCACTAAGATCCGGTGCAATATGCATATGCGTTTCGATCAGACAATAATCAGGATCAGTTACATGATAAGCAACAAAAAAGTGGGTGCTATTATTGGTCACTGTTACATCCCCAACAATAATATTCTGTGCGGCAATCAAATCAACAACACCAAGTTCTTTAAACATTTCATAAGCATCATTGTTTGCAATTCCAGCTTGTTTATCCTTCTCACAGGATGCAAAAACAAACATGACTGAGAGCAATAACACCCCCAGTCTGGCAAATTTCATCGTTTTCATAATTTTTAGATTTAGGTTTAACATATAAGAATTAAATCAATAATACTTTAATCGTATCAACAAAGTAAGACTTATAAGAATTTGGTTGGAATGCTCAGAAGATTGGATGATATCAATACTTCTTAAAGTATAATAACAATTAATACTATACTTACTAAATAAGTGACCTCAAATATTGATATTTAACGTATCGTAATTTTGTAATCAATAGCAAATATAGGGAATAAATTTATAAAAGTCGAAAAATATATGCACATATATACATTGAAATTTAAAATCCAATATCCTAAGTCCAATGCGAGGGCACGGAAGAAGGAGAGCAGATAGAAGATAGAAGAAGTTTCTTTTACCCAATACCAAATAGCCATCTATCTATTCATCAACACCTTCGCACGCTCCACAGGGATATTGTCAAGCGATACCCTTATAATATAAATTCCTGAAGTCACATCATGTCCCTTGTTTGTTGTTCCATCCCAGACGACTTGATGTGTTCCGGGCAGTTGATTGCTGCTGCTCAGATTTCTAAGCAGGCTGCCGCTGATATCATACACTTCAATACTAATATCAGCTTCGTACTGCAACTGATAAGTAATCGTACAGCTATTATTGGTCGGATTTGGGAAAATTTGCAAATTTAGCTTTTGTCCGTATGGGTTTAATTCTCCAATTCCTTCTAAAATATCCAGGTACAACAGGTAATCCTCCGATTCACCTTTTTCAAAGCTTGCCGCACCATCCCAATCAACGGATACCTGTGAATAACTGATCGTGAACCTGCTCCAGATATACCCGGTCTGCGGGCCTGCCAGGAATGCCGGTGGGTTCAGCCCGGAAACCAGGCCATTATATCCTGCCGGTATAATGAAGTTGACAAGTACATGCTCAGGCACTGTTATACCATTGCAATGAATGCTTGTATCCAGCCCCCAGGTTCCGCTATGATTCCAGTCCATGAGCACATTCATGTATGCATGGTCAGATTCATTGTTAACGACCTTGATATCCACCTCAGGCCCCCAATGAACCATATTGCATATACTGTCCAAGATCCCCCCTGTACCTGTACATGGGACAACAACATGCACACCTCCTGTAACCTGGATGGTGTAGGGAGCAGGAATGACCAGTCCGGCATCACCGTCCTGGAAGCACTCATCGTTGTCGTAGGGCAGGTTAAACGGACTGCAAAGCCCGGCATTGCCGTCTGTCTCATAATCAACCATCGAACCAAAATACATCACACCTGGCAGATGACTGACATAATAGTTGGGCGGGCCCACCCCGGTACATGTCGGAAAGGCTCCGTTCAGGTTCAGTGATGGGTACGCCATCGCACCTTCCGGTGCATCGCCATAGTCTCCATCAGTAGTCTGTAAATCGATCCGGATAAGGTAATCTTCTGATTCTCCATCCTCGAAGGATCCCTGTCCATCCCAGTTGGTAGCAACGGGCATTTCAGAAATGGTAAAACGTGCCCAGACGTAACCGCTATTTGGCCCTATCAGGAAATTAGGAGGTGCCAGTCCTGATAATGGACCGGTATAGCCATTCGGAATTTGGAAGTTGACCAGCACATGCTCCGGAGCAGGAGCAGTGGGACAGTTCGGGATATCTCCCCAGGCTCCGTTCTGGCTAAAGTCGAAAAGTACATTCATATACCCAAGTGTTTGGTTGGGCATAAAGTTCTGTACCTGGATGTCGACATTGGTGCCCCAGACAGCCGATGTACAGGTAGGCCCAAGCGATGTTCCTACCGAATTGGGGCATGGCATAACCACTCCTCCCTGAATGGTATAGGGATCCGGCATGATCAATCCGGCATCATTATCCTGGAAGCATTCATCATTATCGTAGGGTGTGAAGAGGGGGCAAAGGCTTGCATTCCCTTCATTTTCAAAGTCGACTGTTAGACCGAGGATCGCACCAAAGTTCAAATGTGAAACCCAGCCACTTGCCGGTACATTCATACAAGTCGGGAAGTTGCCATTCACACCATTGGCAGGATAAGCGATCACGCCATCCGGGGCATCCCCGTATTCATAACCATACAATTCAAGCGTATCCACACGCAGCAGGTAATCCTCGCTTTCACCGTCATCGAAGAATCCGTTGCCATCCCAGGGAACATAAACAGAAACATCTGAGATCGTAAACCTGCTCCAGAAATATCCTTCATCGGGGCCAATGATGAAGTCAGGCGGGAAAAGGCCTGACAGGGGACCCGAATATCCTGTTGGGATGACGAAGTTTTGCAACACATGCTCAGGCACCAGGATGTCGTCGCACAATACCGTATCTCCCCAATCGCCGTCTTTATTCCAGTCGACAAGTACATTCATGAAAGCGTCGGCCTGTGTGGGCATGAAATTGTTTACGTCTATATCTACATTGCTACCCCAAACAGCTGTGTCGCAGGGATAACCAAGACTTGTGCCAACAGAATTCGGGCAGAGCGTCACTGCTCCGGCGACAATCGTATAGGGATCAGGGAACAGAAGTCCTGCATCACCATCGTTGAAACACTCATCGTCATCATATGGAGCAAATGAAGGGCAGAGACCTGCATTCCCATCTATTTCATAATCTACACCTGGTCCAAGGTCTGCTCCGAAATGCATATGTTGCACAAATCCGTTAACCCCTACGTTGATGCAGGTTGGGAAAGCTCCAACCACACCGTTTGAAGGATAGGCCAGAACATCTTCCGGCGCATCACCGAAGTCACTGCTTGCAACAGCTTGAATAAGGATGAGGTAATCCTCTGATTCGCCATCCTCAAAACTTGCATGGCCATCCCAATTAGGAGCTACACTCTGTTCGGAAATGGTAAACCTGGCCCATACATAGCCGCTATTAGGGCCGATGGTGAAAGGAGGCGGCATCAGGGCTGAAAGTGGCCCTGCAAAACCCCAGGGTATAGGAAAGTTCTGCAATACATGCTCGGGAACCTGCCCCGATGGACATGTGACCATGTCACCCCAAATCCCATTCTGGTTGAAGTCGAAAACGACATTCATGAGTCCGGGTGTCATGTTTGGCATATTATTGGCGAGATCGATATCCACATTCGGGCCCCAGCTTGCCATGGTGCAGGGAGCCCCAAGCGAGGTTCCTATGCTGTTCGGACAGGTTACCACCACGCCATTTACAATCGTAAAAGGCTCCGGAAGGAGTAAGCCGGCATCATTATCCATGAAACATTCATCATTGTCGTATGGCGCAAAACCCGGACAAAATCCAGCATTGCCATCTCCTTCAAAATCAAATGTGGGACCCAATTGTGCTCCGAAATTATTATGCTGGACAAAGCTATTAGGGCCAACTGTGATACAGGTAGGGAATAATCCTACCACTCCTGTTGATGGATAAGCCAGGACACCCTCCGGGGCATCCCCATATTCAAGACCCTGTGCATTTACTTGAAATGACAGGCAAATACTAATAATTAAAATAGTAAGGGTCACACTAAAAGTTTTCATTTTATATAAAGTTTGGTTAAACAGACTATTATTAAAACTTTCGGGTTAAGATTAAGAATTTGGTTAAAAACCATAAATATACAACAATTTATGTTAAAAATCAACATATAAGTCAGGCTTGTAGATATAAAGGAAGGTTTGAGTGCCGGGTGCCGGGTGCTGAGTGCAGCGTGCCGTGAAGAGTTAAGAGGTATCCAGCATCCGAATATACAATTCTGTATGTACAATTCTGTATGTACAATTTAAATAAAGAATGATGAAGTGGGGACATTTTTGCTTTTTGGGTATTAATAAATAGAAACTAAAAACATA
>JABMQZ010000072.1 GCA_013202965.1 Bacteroidota bacterium
ATTTGTAATCCCGTGGTCTAAGAATGGGTAGTAGTTAAATGTTCACTTTGAAATAACGCTGTTAACCAAGGTTCAACAACATTTCTTAGTTCATTTTCATCGACACCATCAAGAATCGTAGGTTCTTTATAATCCCTAAGTTTAATCACATGCTTACCTTGCCAATTTTCTTCGTGTGTATCTGTTGTCATATTACAAGCTCTTTAGATGATTCAAATATTTTCTCCACCACTCCCCGCATCAAAACAGGGCAAAGTGGTTTTATACTATCTTTTAATTTCTCATTAATCTTTTTCCGGGCTTCTAAAGTATGGTAAATGGTAACTATGGCTTCTTGTATTTTGATGTCAGGAATAGGAATCATTATTTCAGTAAATCTTTCCCATTCCAAACTCGCTCTTACACTACCATCGCTAATAAACCAACCATACCTATTAAATTCAGGCCGATAAAACCAAAGCATCAAAAATTCAGGCAAAATCACCTCTTTATCAATCACCTCAAATACAAGGTAGGCAGGTGAAATAATAGCAGGGGTTTCTTGTGAATATAAAACAACTCTTACTGTTTCATCCCTTCCAACTTGCATTGCACTATATGCAAATTGTTCTTTCTCAACGATTTTATATTTGGAAAGGTCAGTTGTGCTGACATTTGCTTTGGAAGACATAAACACTTTGTCAACATTTATGCCTAATAAGGTACTTACTGTCTTATCTGCATTTCTTTTATCAATTAATTTAACTAACTCACTAATGGATTGATGGTTTTCAATGCCTTTTAATCTATCCATATATGAATTGCACACCAATTGCAAATCATCCAGACTTTTTTCATAAGTTTTTTGATTAACCAATAAGCCTTTATACAAGGCAACATATTTCTTTTGTTCTTCAATGTCATCAGGAATAGGGATTTCAATTTCGCAAAAGCGTTCCCAATCCAAACTTGCTCTCACGCTGCTATCGCTAATAAACCAACCATATCTGTCAGATTCTGGTCGTTGAAACCACATCATCATATATTCAGGAATCAATTCATTTTCATCTTTAGTTTCAATCACTAAATATGCAGGTGAAATAATTGCAGGTTCATCATTTGTATATAATGCAAGGCGAATGGTTTCGTCCCTTCCAACTTGCATAGCACTATATGCAAATTGTCCTTTTTCTATGACTTTGTATTTAGATAAATCGGTTCCAGATACATTGGCAACCGAAGGCATAAAGTTTTTAGTGATATTAATACCCAGAAGGTTGGTTACGGATAAATCTGTATTTCGTTTATCTACCAACTGTATGTAATCGCCCAATCGTTTGTAGTTACTCATCTGCACCTCTGTTTTTGTCAGTTAGCATTTTAACAGAATGGTCTTGAAGCAAAATTTTCATTTGTCCGATAGCTATCTGATTTAGTTTTTGTAAGCGCTCGCTTTGTTTCATCCCCTCATTAATAAAAACGGCATTCAGATTTTCAAGATTAGCCAAACAAACCAGTTGCGACACATTGGCGTAATCACGAATGTTCCCTTTTTTATCGGGATTTTCGTCTCGCCATTGCTTTGCAGTTTTTCCGAAAAGAGCCACGTTAAGTACATCGGCTTCGTTGGCATACACAATGCTTATTTGTTGTGCAGTAAGATTATCGGGAATCAGGTTTTCTTTTATGGCATCGGTATGTATGCGGTAGTTGATTTTTGTGAGGTTTCGTCGAATATCCCAACCAAGCTGTTTTAGTTCTTCATCTTTAAGTCGTTGAAACTCCTTAATTAAAAAAAGTTTAAATTCAGCAGAAATCCAGGATGCAAATTCAAAAGCAATGTCTTTGTGGGCAAAAGTTCCACCATACCTCCCTGCTTTTGAGATAATACCGATAGCATTGGTGCTGTTAATCCAGTTCTTACTTGAAAGAATAAAACCATTAGAACCTGATTCATTTCTAATGTTACGGAATTCCGTAACATTAAAATTGGGATTATGCATTTTTTCCCATAAGCCCATAAAATCAATAGTATATCTTGTGCTTAACCAATGGGAAATAACTAAACCTGTTGCTTGCGGATTTTTATGTTTGGCTATATCGGTAATTGAAATATAGTCTTCGTTATCAGACTTTACAATAGTAATTTCGTTTCCTTTTATTTCAATTTTTTGATTTCTCTTACTCATAATCTTTCATTTTAAACTGGTCGAATTCGACGGGTTTAGAATTTTTTATTTGACAATTTTTACAATTCATAGCCCAATATTTTAAATGCGTGAATTAATTGTACTTGCGAATCTTTTTCTTCTTGCAATAATGTTTTAAAATCTTTTTGAATACGTTGCATCTCCGTATCAAAATCAATTTCGCTATCCTTGTCTATAAATTCAATGTATTTACTTGGCACAAGCGAAAAGTTATTTTCTTTTAATTCTTTAAACGTTGCAGAATAACAAAATTCAGGAACGTTTTTGTAAGTGGTTTTATAATCAGTTTGTTGCCAGTTGTGATAATTTTCGGCAACTTTGGTTATATCTTCAACAGTAAGTTCAACAAACTTTTTTTCGTATTCACTTCCCCAACGTCTTAAATCGATAAACAAAACTTTTTTTTCTCTGTCTCGGTAGTTTTTTTGTTTACCATTTATTTCAGCAGTCCGTATTTTTTTGTTTTTATTGATTATCCATAGCGTAACACTAATATCGGTGGTATAGAATGTATCTCTTGGAATAATTATAATGGCTTCAACCAAGTTGTTTTCTATTAGTTTTCTGCGAATTTTATATTCTTCACCACCTCCAGATAGTGCACCATTGGCAAGAATAAAACCGGCTACTCCGTTTTCAGAAAGTTTAGAAACCATATTAAGAATCCAACCGTAATTGGCATTACTTTTTGGTGGAACATTATAGCCTCTCCATCTTGGGTCGTCTAACAATTCATTTTCGCCTCTCCAATCTTTTTGGTTGAAGGGTGGATTTGCCATTATGAAATCAGCTTTTAAATCTTTGTGTTGGTCGTTTCCAAATGTGTCTGCTGCCTTTTCTCCCAGATTAGCAGATATTCCCCGAATGGCGAGGTTCATTTTTGCCAGTTTGTAGGTTGTATTGGTGTATTCTTGTCCGTAAATGGAAACTTCTTGTTTGTTACCGCTGTGGCTTTCAATAAATTTTACAGATTGAACAAACATTCCACCTGCTCCGCAAGCAGGGTCATAAATAATTCCTTTGTAGGGTTCAATAAGTTCTGCAATAAGGTTTACAATGGTTTTTGGGGTATAGAATTCTCCTTTCCCTTTTCCTTCTTTAATGGCAAACTTTTTCAGAAAATACTCATAAACTCTACCAACTAAATCCTGTCCGCCATTATCAAGTGTGTTAATCTTATTGATCGTGTCAATTAAGGAAGCGAGTTTTGTTCTGTCTAATCCAAGCCTTGAAAAATAGTTGTCCGGTAAAGCACCTTTTAAAGCTGTGTTTTCTTTTTCAATTGTATGGAGTGCGGTATCAATTTTTAAAGCAATGTCATTCTGTTTTGCATTTTTAATAATAAAACTCCACCGGGATATTTCTTCTAAAAAGAATACATTCTCCATGTTGTAGAAATCTCTCATTTCCACATATTTTTCTTTTCCGTCTTCTACAAGTTCTTTTCTGCGTTCTTCAAATTTGTCACTTGCAAATTTCAGAAAGATAAGACTCAACACAACATGTTTATATTCTGATGGTTCAACAGAACCCCTCAATTTGTCACAGGATTGCCAAAGCGTTTCTTCTATTGATTTCGGTTTTGTATTATTCTTCTTTGCCATTTATATTTTCTGTCCTTAAATTCAGTTTTTAAAATTACTTTTTCTATCTACATTCTGTCCGAGCGTTGGCAAAAAATAGCTCTTTTGGTTTTTTTGGGTTTGCTTGTGTGTCGGCAAAAAACCAAATGTGCTATTTGTGCGTGGGCTTTTCATTTCTCTATTTTCTTGTAGCAAATTTATCATTCTATGTTCGTCTTTTCAGCTTGCCCCTATCGTTTGGCCGGCATGAGTTTTGCCGCCAATCCTGTTTCTTGTTGGGTTAAAGATACGGAAATTCCGGATATGAGCACTTATGGTTTTAAAAATAACGCGGCATTGCTTATGCGGGCTGTTATGATTGCGTAGGCTTACCTTTAATGCGGCACTCCAGGTATTGCGCAGAATTTGATTACTGCTCCGCAAGGGCGAAATGCTTTGCCGGCACAACAGTATCCGTCATTTACTTGCATCGGTCATCCTGATGGAGCGAAGCGACAGAAGGACCCCCATCCAGTTTCTGTACGCTGGCAAAATCATTTTCCGGCTATTTGTAAAAAGTAAACAGATTCATACTGCCGACCTAGTGCAGGAAGAAAGCAAAGTTATTTGTAGGCTGGGTGCATAGAGCCAGGGGGTCCCTCGTCGCTTCGCTTCTCGGGATGACCGTCTTTTATCTGCTAAGCTTAATGATAAACACAAAAACCGATTATAGCTTTGCTTGCAGAAGAAAGATGAGGGATGTTGGGGTGAGCCTATGATTTATAACGTTTATAACTTAAACTTTTAATATGTTTAACATCCTGTGAAGGAAGTAAACGTAAAAATTGCTTCTAAAATGTTGCTTTATATTTTTATGATAAATTATCAAACGTACCGAGCACTTTGTTTATACTTCCTTCCTGACGATAAAGCAAAACATCAAATATATAATTTTACTCACTATTTTGCAATCTTATGCACAAATTACCAGGAATAGATTCTAAAGCCTTTAGCTGAAATTATCATTCTAACCAACAATCCTGTGCGGTAAAATCCACCTAAGCCCTAACACCAACTCAAAACCCAAGCCTCAACATTCAACACTTTTTTTTTGTACTTTTGATTCCCATAATATTTAAACAATGGCCTTAATAAATTCAGTGCTATCCTGGTTGATAAAAAAGCGCTTTCACCAGATCGGGCTTTTTATGAAATATCCCCATGAGGTGCAGGGCGAATTGTTTAAAAAGCTGATCCACACAGCAAAAGATACCGAATGGGGCAAAAAGTATGATTATCAGTCAATCAATACCTATGAGGAATATCGCAATCGTGTTCCCCTGAATGATTATGACTCCATAAAAGGAGATATTGAACTCCTTATGAAAGGAAAACAAAACATTCTCTGGCCTACCAATATCCGTTTATTTGCGAAATCCGCCGGAACTACCAGCGATAAGAGCAAGTTTATTCCGGTAAGCCAGGAATCAATAGAGGAATGTCATTTCAAAGCCGGAAAGGATATGTTATCGATGTATTACACCAATTACCCGGATCCCAACATGTTTGATGGCCGCGGACTGGCTATGGGAGGCAGTCACCGGATCAGTGAGATCAATAATGAAGAGTATTATATTGGTGACCTTTCAGCCCTCATTATTCAGAAACTTCCGTATTGGGTAGAGTTTGTCAGGGTACCCAAGCTTAAACTTGCGCTGATGGACGAATGGGAAGAAAAAATTGAGAAGATGTCCCATGCTACCATTCCCCGTAATGTTACCAACCTCTCGGGCGTTCCCTCGTGGACACTGCTGTTGCTCAACCGTGTCCTTGAGATCACCAAAAAGGATAATATACTCGAAGTCTGGCCTAATCTGGAAGTCTTCTTTCACGGTGGGGTGAATTTCGGCCCATACCGGCAGCAGTTTGAAAAGCTGATCCCTTCCGCAAAAATGCAATACATGGATAATTATAATGCATCTGAAGGGTTTTTTGGAATACAGGAAAGAGCAGATGTGGAAGATTTGCTCCTTATGCTTGATTATGGGATCTTTTATGAATTCATCCCGGTATCCGAGCTAGGCAGAGATCCGGTTAAAGCTATTCCATTGACGGAAGTACAGACAGGGATAAACTATGCCATGGTCATCACCACCAATGCCGGACTATGGAGGTATATGATTGGTGATACAGTGAAATTTACCTCCACCGACCCCTTCCGCATCAAGATCACAGGCAGGACAAAGAGCTTTATTAATGCCTTTGGAGAAGAACTGATTGTTGACAATGCAGAAAAAGCCCTTGAAATAGCCACGACAAAATGCAAAGCGGTTATTTCTGACTACACTGCCGCTCCCGTTTATTTTGAAGGCAAGGAAAACGCCGCTCATGAATGGCTGATTGAATTTTCCAAAGAGCCGGAAAACCTCGAATTTTTTATTGATACTTTCGACAATGCACTAAAATCTCTGAACTCCGACTATGAAGCCAAGCGTTATCACAATATGATCCTCAGAAAACCCATTGTACGAAAAATGCCTCCAAAGACGTTTTACAAATGGATGAAGAAAAGAGGCAAGCTCGGAGGCCAGAATAAAGTTCCACGCCTGGCAAACGAAAGGTGCTACGTGGATGAGATACTTAAAATGATTGAATGATCACTTATCTGTACAGAAAAATACGCAAGACGCTGTTTCTTATCAGCGTGGCTTTATGCGCTGTCATGCTGATGGCCGGGGATGGTAATTATTCCCAGACAAAAAAGATATCCCTGTCTGCCGATTATATCACCAGTGATGAGCTGGGATACATTTTTGTAGTCAAAGACAAGCAATTGTCAAAATACCATCCGGAAGGCAAAAAAATGTATACATACAGCAACCTGTATGCAGGCGACATCACTTATGTTGACACCCATGACCCCTTTAAAATATTGCTGTATTATGAAGCTTTCGGGCAGGTCGAATTTTTAGATCATACGCTGAGCCTGACCTCAAGCACCATTGAACTGTACAAGTTAAATCTTGAACTGGCAAACCTGGTTTGTGCCTCCTACCAGGGCGCTTTCTGGGTATATAATCCGATGAACTTTGAGCTGGTCAGGGTGAACAGCTTACTTGAAATCAGTGAAAGGACAGGCAACCTTCAACAGGCCATCGGTTTAACGCTTGAACCGAATTACATGCTTGAACGCGATAACTTCCTGTATGTAAATGATCCTGCTACCGGAATACTGATCTTTGATAAATACGGTTCGTATTATAAAACCATTCCTGTGAAAGGCCTGTCTTCTTTCCAGGTGTTCGAAGGGCGGATCATTTATTTTATCGGAGATGAGATCAGCATTTATAACACAACTTTGAATGAACTGAACTCAAGCTCTCTGCCATGGAAAGATGCTCGCTCCGTATCAGTTAGCCTTGGCCTGAAACCACAGCGATTGTATATGCTGAGTGATGAGAACCTTTTCTTTTACAACATCAATTAATTCGGAAAAGCTTTTTTTCTTAATTTAGTCGAAAAATCAAAAACATGCATATAGCCATAGCAGGGAATATAGGTTCAGGCAAGACCACACTGACCGAACTTCTCTCCAAGCATTTTAGCTGGGAAGCACATTACGAAGATGTCGAGACCAATCCTTACCTACATAGTTTTTATGAAGATATGCAACGCTGGTCTTTCAACCTGCAGATTTACTTCCTGAACAGCCGCTTCAGGCAAATCGTGGATATACGCAATAGCGGAAAGACTGTTATCCAGGATCGCACCATTTATGAAGATGCATACATCTTCGCGCCAAACCTGCATCATATGAACCTGATGTCGACCCGCGATTTTGAAAATTACAGTGCATTATTTGAACTGATGAGTTCCTTTATCCAGGCCCCGGATCTGCTAATCTATCTCAAATCATCGGTGCCTAACCTTGTAAACCAGATCCAGAAACGCGGCCGCGAATACGAAGAATCAATCCGTCTTGATTACCTGAAAAGCCTGAATGAACGATACGAAACCTGGATATCAAAATATAATGGAGGCAAATTGTTAATTATCAACGTTGACACAATAGATTTTGCAGAAAACCCCAAAGACCTGGGCGTGGTGATCGAAAAGATCAATGCGGAGATACATGGGCTGTTTTAAGAGAAATCAGATAGCAGAAATCAGATATCAGAAATAAGAAATCAGAAATAAGGTACCAGCATGCCTGTGTGATTCAGTCGGGAAATCAGAAATTAATTCATAATCCATAATTCATCATTCAACCCAACACTCAACACCCAACACCCAGCACTTAAATGAAATTCTACGGAATCATCCCAGCACGCTTTGCTTCCACCCGTTTCCCCGGCAAGCCGCTGGCCATGATCAATGGGAAGTCAATGATCATGCGGGTTTATGAACAGGCATCCGGAGCTTCCTGTTTTTCAGATGTCCTGGTTGCTACCGATGATGACAGGATCTTCAGTCACGTAAATGAAAACGGCGGCAAAGCCATCATGACTTCCGTCCAGCATCGAAGCGGTACCGACCGGGTTTTTGAAGCTACCGGCAGGATCATTGCAGATAAAAATGACTTTCATGATTCTGTGATCATCAATATCCAGGGGGATGAACCCTTTATTGATCCTGCTGAAATTGACAGGCTTGCGGCAAGTTTTTCCAGGCCGCAGGTCAGTATCGCTACCCTGATCAAAAAAATCACTTCAAAAGAAGAACTTTTCGACAAGAATGTCGTTAAAGTGATCATCGGAAAAGGCAAGCGGGCTCTGTATTTCAGCCGTACGCCACTTCCTTTTGTCAGAGATGTTGACGCATCCGGCTGGCTGTCAGAATTTTCCTTTTACAAGCACATCGGCATCTATGCATACAGGGCTGATATTTTGAAGGAGATTTCGGAATTGCCCTCCTCCTCCCTGGAAATGGCAGAGGGTTTGGAGCAGCTTCGCTGGCTCGAAAATGATTATATCATCCACACGGAAGAAACTGATTATGAAAGCATTTCCGTTGACACGCCGGATGATTTATTAAAATTTACTAACAAAGATTGAATTTATAGCAGGCATATAGTAATTTAGCAAACAGATATGAAACTCCCCGGAGATTTTGGAATGACAGGCATTGACAAATACATCAGCGAATTATTGTTTGATCACGATTGTGTGATCCTTCCGGGTTTCGGAGGCTTCCTGACCAATTATTCCGGAGCAAGAATACATCCGATCAAGCACAGCTTCCACCCTCCGGCAAGAAGCATTGTGTTCAATGCAAACCTCCGTACAAATGACGGCCTGCTGATTGATCATATTGCCAGGGCCAGGAAGATCGCTTACAATGAAGCCTCTGCACTGGTAAAAGATTACTCCGCCTCATGCCTGCATGAACTCGAAGCCGGAAATACAATTCATTTTAAACATATCGGCAGTTGCCGCCTTGGAAAAGAAAAGAACCTGATCTTCGATCCTGATACAAGCAGCAATTATCTCGCCGATGCCTTTGGCCTACCCTCATTTGTTTCACCTGCCATCAGAAGAGAAACTGTACGGCAGCGTCTTGAGAAACAACTTACACCTCGCCCTGTCGCCCCCGAAGCAAGGAAGAAAAGAAATCTGCGTCCTGCCTTAGGCTGGGCTGCAGGAATCGCCATTCCGGTAGCTGCTGCGCTACTGATGTATTTCTTTAATCCATCATTTGTAAAGGACTTAAATACCAGTTATTCAAGTTTTGTTCCATCCATAAAATTTTCTGCTGGCGAAGCAGCACCTTCACCGGGCACTTTCAGTAAGGATGCTGAATTTGTCGATTTCAGGATCATCCCTGAAAAAGCAGTTGCAGATGTTGCAGTAGTTGCAGAAACTGAGCAGCTTCCTGAAGCTATACCGGAAGCCACTCCTGTTAAAACGCTTAAAAAATACCAGATCGTGGTCGGGGCATTTTCAATTGAGTCCAATGCCAAAAAATACGTTTCTGCACTCAGATCAAGGGAATACGATGCCACCATCATCGGACTCAGCAGCACAGGCCTGTTCAGGGTCAGTATTTCCGGAATGGATGCCAGGAATGACGCACTCAGCATGCTGGCCCAGGTACGCCGGGAAGAAAATCCTTCAGCCTGGCTCCTTATTGTGAAATAATTTTAAGGTGGGTAAAAATAAGATCCGCAAGTTCAAGGAAAATCTCACATTCAAACATTTGTTCCAGCAAAGTTTTGATGAACTGATCGCTGGCTTTCCCCTTAAAGGAAATTGGCATAAGGAGTATTTCGCCAATGACAATCCCATCGTATTGGAGCTGGGTTGTGGCAAAGGGGAATATACCGTCGGACTGGCGAAACGATACCCCGATAAAAACTTTATCGGGCTTGACATAAAAGGATCAAGGATGTGGGTCGGATGCAAGCAGGTTGAAGAGTCCGGATTAAAGAATGTCGCCTTCATTCGTGCGCGCATTTCACTGATACGATACTTCTTTGGGAAGGATGAAGTCAGCGAGATATGGCTTACTTTTTCTGACCCACATCCACGAAAATCCAAAGAAAATAAACGACTGTCCTCGCCAGAGTTCCTTGAAAGGTACAGCCATTTTCTCAGGGATGATAATACCATCCATATGAAAACCGATAACCGCCAATTGTTTGATTTCACGCTGGACGTAATCGAGAAAGGTGGCCATAAAAAAGGCTTTGTAAGTTTTGATGTATATGGCAAGGGTGCCCTGCCGGAAGTGATGGAAATACAGACTTATTATGAAGAGATATGGCGCAAAGAAGGCCGCATGATCCATTATTTAAATTTCAGGATGAATAAAGCATGAGTGAGCAATCCTTCTTTGAAAAAGTATATGAAGTCGTCAGGCTTATTCCGCACGGAAGGCTTACCTCCTACGGAGCCATTGCAGAATATCTCGGAACAAGAGGATCGGCCAGGATGGTAGGCTGGGCAATGAATGCCTCCTTTTCGGCCAGGGAAAACATTCCGGCACATCGTGTAGTAAACCGAAAGGGCTTGCTCACAGGAAAACATTATTTTGGAGCACCAGATATTATGAAGCAACTGCTTGAAAGCGAAGGTGTACATGTGGAAAACGATCAAATCGTAAATTTCGAAGAACACTTCTGGGATCCGGCAGCTGAACTTTGAATTCCAAACACAATACTCACACAATTCTGGCTTCTACAAACATATTACCCCTTTGGGGCGAATGAAATCAGAAATACGAAATCTTCTGAATTCTGAATTCTATTTATTTGTAATTTTGCATCCTCAAAACAAAAAATATGTCATATACGCAGGAAAATATATTGGAAGCCCTGAGAGGGGTACTCTATTTCCCGAAACACGATAATGTTGTCGCATTGAACATGATACGGGACATAAGGATGTCGGATAAGAAGATTTCATTTGCTTTGTTTTTCGCCGAAAAGGATGATCAAAATGAAAACACCGTGCGGCAGGCCTGCATCAGTGCGATCATAAACAATGTTGATCCGGATGCAGAAGTTGATGTTGAGATTCGTTATCCTGCTGATCCCCTGGCAAAGATTGGCAGCATCGTTGCTGTTGCCTCAGGTAAAGGAGGCGTTGGCAAATCAACGGTTGCGGCAAATCTCGCCGTTGCACTGGCGAAACAGGGTTTCAAAACAGGTATCATCGATGCTGATATTTACGGGCCTTCCATTCCGCTGATGTTCGATGTGATGAATGTCAAACCCAAGGTGCTTGAAGAAGGCAGTAAGCAATGGATCATCCCTGTTGAACAATACGGGGTAAAAGTATTATCGATCGGATTTTTTGTGGATCCTGCACAGGCATTGATCTGGCGCGGGCCGATGGCATCGAATGCGATTAAACAACTTTTCAGCGAAACTGACTGGGGAGAACTTGATTACCTGGTTGTGGACCTTCCTCCCGGCACAGGAGATATTCAGCTTACCCTGGCACAGGATTATGATATAACCGGCATTGCTGTGGTGACCACGCCGCAGGAAGTGGCCCTGGCTGATGCACGCAAAGCACTGAGCATGTTCAAGCAGGAAAAGATCAGGATCCCCGTCCTTGGTTTTGTGGAAAATATGTCTTATTTCACTCCGGCCGAATTGCCTGATAACAAATATTATATCTTTGGCAAAGAAGGCGGGAAAAAACTTGCTATAGATTCCGGAATGCCGTTGCTGGGAGAAATTCCGCTGGTACAGAGCATTTGTGAATCCGGCGATAAGGGAACTCCCATTGCCCTGGATGATAATTCACCGATAAGCAAAGCCTTCATGCAACTTGCCGAAAATATCAGGAATGAGATCAGCAAGCTAAAGAAATAAGCTGATCATAAATTTTGAATTAAAAAAACTAACAAAAATGAGCGATCCCAATAAAGAAGCCACCAGGCAAAAAGTACTCAATGTGCTCGAACAGATCCGACCTTACCTTCAAAATGACGGAGGCGATATCGAATTTGTAGAGATCACTGACGATATGCGGGTTAATGTAAGACTGACCGGTGCCTGTGGCTCCTGTCCATACAGCACCATGACCCTTAAAAACGGTGTTGAAACGGCCGTTCGGAAAGCCATCCCTGAGATCAAATCGGTGGAATCGGTATAGATTTAGGAGAGATACTTCCCCACGATCGGCAATCTTCTACCCATGCCAAATGCTTTGGTTGATACCCGTAATACAGGTGGTGTCTGGAAGCGTTTAAATTCACTTGTGTTTACCAGTTTCAGTATCCTGTCGACGATATTTTTTTCAAAACCCATAGACACGAGCTCCTTAGGTCCTTTTCGCCTTTCAATGTACTGATAGAGGATCTTATCAAGAATCTCATATTCGGGTAAAGAGTCGGAGTCTTTCTGATCCGGCCGAAGTTCAGCGGATGGAGGTTTTATTATTGTGTTTTCCGGGATTACTTCCCCATCTTTATTGATATAACGTGCCAGCTCAAACACATCTGTTTTATAAACATCTCCAAGAACAGAGATCCCTCCACTCATATCGCCATAAAGTGTGCTGTAACCAACGGCTGCCTCGCTCTTATTTGAAGTATTCAGGAGAATGTGGCCTAATTTGTTCGACATGGCCATCAGGATCACGGCACGAATTCGTGCCTGCATATTTTCTTCGGTGATGTCAAAAGGCAAGTCACCGAAAATGGGCTGCAGCGTATGATCAAGACTGTCAAATGCCTCCTCAATGCTGATAAGGTCATAGGGTGAACCCAGGTTTTGGGCCAGTTGCAGGGCATCATTCACTGAATGCTCTGATGAGAATGCTGAAGGTAACAACACTGCCCTCACATGTTCCGGCCCCAAGGCGCGTGCAGCCAACACCATCGTCACCGCTGAGTCTATCCCTCCGGATAAACCAAGAATAGCTTTAGTAAAACCAAGTTTCCCGAAATAGTTCCTGATCCCCATCAGCAGGGCATCATGGATGAGTGCGATTTTATCATTGATCAAGCCAAGAGGGTTCCCTCCTTCCGGCATGACTGCCTCTTCAACATCTTCCAGCTCATAAATCCTGAAGTCCTCTTCGAAATAATTGAGTTCGTCCACCACAAAGCCTTCCGGCGATGCCACCAGGGATCCTCCGTCAAACAATAATTCTGTTTGCGCACCTACATGGTTGACATAAAACAAAGGCAATTTGTATTTTCTGACATTGCTGAGAATGACTTCTTTTCTGCTTCTTGCCTGCTCATAATGGAAAGGAGATGCCGCGATGTTGATCATCATGTCGGGCAATTGCTTCATCAGTTCATCCATGGGATTGATGGTGTAAAGCGGATCTTCACCAATATCCCAGATATCTTCACAAATGGTCAGGGCAATTTTCTTTCCCTTGTAGTGGATCACCTCAAATTCGCGATAAGGTTCGAAGTACCTGTATTCATCAAAGACATCATAATTCGGAAGGAGTGACTTATGTGCCATGGCCTGTATTTTCCCATCTGAAAGGAAGAGGGCAGAATTATGCAGGTCTTTTCCTTTGATCTCTGCTCTCCTTGTCGGTGAACCAACAATGGCGGCAATGCCCCGGCAATGCTCCGCGATCTTATCTACTGAATGCAAGCATCTTTCAATAAAATCATTGAACTCGAGAAAATCCCGTGGAGGGTAGCCACTCACGGCAAGCTCAGCAAAGACGACAAGATCTGCACCGGCGGATCTGGCATTTTCAATAGCTGCTATGATCTTTGAAGTATTGCTTTCAAAGTTCCCGATATGATAATTGATCTGTGCGAGGGCTATTTTCACACTGTAAAGTTAACAATCTAAAAAACGATACCTACATTAAAGGAAACATAATTTGCATAGCCTTTATTATTGATTGTGGGATCAAGGGTATTCTGCCCATTCAGAATATCGACAAAACCGTTATCGAAGGAAAATCCTACCAGCAGATTGGTTGATCCACCAAGAGAATACTCCACTCCTGTGCCCAGGATAAGGGAGAATCTCATAAAGCTGAGATCATCATAAATATCATTTTCAGTATTGATGCTTTCGCCGCTATCCGCTGTAAATTCATCATCAGCTTTTGCCCCGATCAGAAATCCTGTCCCCAATCCAATTTGTCCATAGATCCTGAATTTACCCATTTCTTTAGTTCTCATTTTAAGTGTGACAGGAATCTGGATGTACTTCAACTTGTATTTCCGGATTAGAGTGCCCGTGAGGGTATTCCCACCAGCGACCTCCACATGGGGCATTTTCAGTCCTGAATTCATAAAGATCACATCAAATCCCGTGGCAATGCCGTAATTCTCCATGAGGAAGAAATCAGCGATAAACCCCCACGAGAAACCACCTTTTATACCATCAGACTCATAGCCCTGGGCATCCGGCCTCATCCAGCCAATATTAGGCCCCGCCTTGAAACCAAAGACAAAGGGCTTTTGCTGACTGTTTGCCGATAACACGCAAACAAACGTCAGTACAAGAATGATCAGTGTAGTCTTTTTCATATGATCTTGAATTATTCGGATGAAAATATGTCCCTAAAGATATAAGCATTCAGCTTTACAAAGATCCTTTGTTTGCACAAGTTTTTAAAGTCAATATGTTAATAATTATTGGCAGGCAACAAGAAGTAAATCAACAGCTATATATACATTTGTGTCAAATCACAAATTAGCGAGAGCATAAATATTAATTAACACCAATAAATTATAATTATGAAAAAAGCACTTCTCTTATCAGCATTTGTATTCCTGGCAAGCATAACTTTTGCCCAGTTTACCATTGGCCCCAAGATCGGATTTACCATGAGTAAATTAAATACCAATTTTGAAAACGTTAAAGAAGAAGCTAAAAGCGGTTTCCAGTTTGGCGCTTTTGCCAGGTACGGCGACAAACTATATGTACAGCCTGAACTTATGTTTGTTACCAAAGGCGGCATCATCAAGAGCGAGACATTGCTCAGCACCAAAACAACGGTCAAACTCAGCACCATGCAAATTCCGGTCATGGTAGGGTACAGACTTTTAAACCTAAATGTTGTAAACCTCAGGGTGATGGGAGGCCCGGCGTTTTCGTTTATCACAGACAAGGAGATCACCCTGAGTACAGGGAACGTTACGGAAACCATTGAAGATAATAACATCAAAGATGCCATCTGGTCAATTCAACTGGGTGCAGGTGTAGATGTACTGATGTTCACCCTTGATGTAAGGTATGAGTGGGGGCTGAACAATATTTATGACCCTCAGGGCGGCGAATCACGTGATATGAAGAGCAATCTCTGGAATGTCAGCCTGGGATGGAAGATCCTTTAAAGATATACAATTTACAATTTACAGTATACAATATACGAAGTTGGGGGATCATGCGTTTGTTGGACATGAGAAATGTATTGCTTCTTATAGCCATTTTGCTGGTATTGGGTTCCTGCAAGAGTGGCTCCGACCGGTTTAATATTGATATTTCCAACATCCCCGATCCCGGCATGGAGGTGCAGCGATACGGCAGGGATCTTTTTAGCATGGATCCTGACAATATCGGTGAGGAACTGCCTCAACTGGCCAACAGATATGCTTTTTTCCTGGGTACACCTCCATTGGACACTCTGAGCTTTATACAGATCCATGACTTCATCACGGATCCCTTTCTGCTGGAAATTGCACTGGCTTGCGATACGCAGTTCACTGACATGAAAGCCATTGAGGAACAAATGAATGATGCTTTTCGACATTATATCTATTATTATCCCGAAGCCCGTGTACCGGAAGTATTCAGCTATGTTTCGGGCCTTGATTTTGAATACCCCGTCCAGTTGCATGGTGACATCCTGCTGATCGCGATTGATATGTATCTCGGAAATAGTTTTGAACCATATGGAAGGGCCAGGATCCCGCAGTACCGTACTAAAAGGGCTGCCCCGGATTACCTTGTACGTGACATCATGCTTGAGGCAGGCAGCAATATCCCAACGCGAAATGAGAACGGGATTATTTTACTTGATCAGATGATCGAAAAGGGGAAACTTCTGTATTTCCTTGACGCCATGATGCCTGAAGTACATGACAGCATCAAAATAGCATACAGCGGGCAGCAACTGGATTGGTGTCTCGCCAATGAACCCCATCTATGGGCATTTCTGATTGAAAATGAGCTCTTGTTCTCCTCCGATTACGAAAAGACACATAAGCTAATCATCGACGGGCCTTTCACCTCTTTCTTTCCGGATGGATCACCGGGCCGCACCGGATGGTGGATTGGCTGGCAGATCGTTCGTAGCTTTATGGAAAACAACAGGGATGTTACGCTTCCACAGCTGATGGAAGAGCTTAGGGCAAGGCAGATCCTGGATAATTCCGCCTACCACCCCTAATAATTTACAATTCTGTATTCTGTGTGTACAATTTACAATGTGATATTAAATCGAAAATTTACAATGATAAATCACATTATAAATACACCCTCCAAAAGGCGGGCAGGGAATTGTACATACAGAATTGTAAATTATTAGGGGACATTTTGCGATTTTGGGTATTAATAGGTATACCGCTATTTAATCGCAAAGCATGTTAGTAAAAACTTATGGGAGTACTTTGGTGGGCATCAATGCCATCACCATTACAGTGGAAGTAATTGTTGACCAGGGAGTGAATTTCTTCCTGGTTGGGCTGCCCGACAGTGCAGTAAAAGAAAGCCATCAGCGCATTGAAGCTGCGCTGAAATATATCGGACTGAAGATCCCGGGGAAGAAAATCGTGATCAACATGGCACCGGCCGATATCCGGAAGGAAGGATCAGCTTATGACCTCACCCTCGCTATCGGCATACTTGCTGCCTCAAAACAGATCAAGGCGGAGGAGGTTGGTAATTATATCATCATGGGTGAGTTGTCGCTCGATGGCGGACTGCAGCCAATGAAAGGGGCGCTGCCCATTGCCATAGAAGCAAAAGCCAAAGGCTTCAAAGGCTTTATCCTGCCACGACAAAATGCACAGGAAGCAGCAATAGTAAATGGTATCGATGTGCTGGGAGTAGATAACATCAAGGAGGTGATCGGATTTTTCCAGGGTGAGAATAAGCTGGTCCCCACTGTGATCAATACACGTGATGAATTTTTCGCCAGGCTTGCCGAATATGAATTTGATTTTTCAGATGTAAAGGGACAGCAAAACATCAAGCGTGCGCTTGAAATTGCGGCTGCCGGGAGCCACAATGTGATCCTGATCGGCCCGCCCGGATCGGGGAAGACCATGCTGGCCAAAAGGCTTCCCTCCATCCTACCCCCGTTAAATTTACATGAAGCGCTGGAGACCACCAAGATACATTCTGTCTCGGGAAAGATGAAGACCAATACATCCCTGATCTCAGTCAGGCCTTTCCGCTCCCCGCATCATACCATCAGCGACGCCGGCCTGGTCGGGGGAGGAACATTTCCCCAGCCCGGAGAAATATCGCTGGCACATAACGGGGTGCTTTTCCTGGATGAGCTTCCGGAATTCAAGCGTACCGTTCTGGAGGTAATGCGACAGCCAATAGAAGACCGGGTGGTAACCATTGCAAGAGCAAAACAAAGTGTTGAATACCCTGCAGGTTTCATGCTGGTAGCCGCTATGAATCCCTGCCCCTGCGGGTATTATAATCATCCAACCCAGGATTGCACCTGCCCGGCAGGAGGAGTACAAAAATACCTGAACAAGGTCTCAGGCCCACTCATGGACCGCATTGACATTCACATAGAGGTGGTTCCGGTTCCTTTCAGCGAATTATCGGAAATGCAGGAAGGAGAAAAGAGCGAACTTGTCAGGAAAAGGGTCATTATGGCAAGAAATATCCAGGAGGAGCGATTCCAGACAGAGACCTCCATCCATTGCAATGCCCAAATGTCTTCACGCCTTTTAAGGGTTCACAGTGACCCGGGCAAGCAAGGGCAGATGTTGCTTAAAGCGGCCATGGAGAAGCTCAACCTTTCGGCCAGGGCCTATACCCGCATTTTAAAAGTAGCACGCACCATTGCCGACCTCGACGGCAAAGAGAAGGTCATGTCAGAGCATCTGGCTGAAGCGATCAATTATCGCAGCCTGGACAGGGAGAATTGGGGGAAATAATTGGAAATTTACAATGCTGTGTGTACAATTTACAATGTGATGTTCGATGGGCAACATGACTGAAGAATCAGGCTTTTGAGATAGTTTCTATTCTATTTTGGGTCAAAAGGAAGATGTGAATTTATTCACCGGTAAATTCAGGTTTTCGCTTTTCGAAAAACGCCTTTAAGCCCTCCTGATAATCTTTACTGTTATAGGCCTTTTGCCTGAGCTCATCGATCTTCTCATAAAACTCAGAATTGATCGGCTTGGCAGCACCCATAATATTTAGCTGTTCTTTGATAACAGCAATGCTAAGTGGCGAATTCGAGGCAATTACGGCTGCCATTTCATAGGTAATGGATTCCAGTTTATCAGCATCGACCAGGTGGTTGAGGATTCCGAGGTTTTCTGCTTTTTCGGCCATTACAGGCTTTGCCGTAAAGAACATTTCCTTGGCAATATTCAGTTCAACCATATTGAGAAAATGAACGATGCCGGTGGTATTGTATGGCACACCGATCTTAGCCGGCGTGATCGCAAAACTCGTGTTTTTAGTCCCTATGAGAATATCGCAAACAAATGACAGGTCGCAACCACCTCCCCAGATACTGCCATCAATCATTGCGATTACAGGCGCCGGGAACTTCTGGATACGCCGCATGATCTTTTCCAGTGGATGATGGTAAAATAGCGGATCTTTCCCGGGTTCAGGCAATTCAGCAATATTCAGTCCGGCGCACCACACTTTTACACCTTTATTTGCACGCAATACGATCACACGCACCTTTTTCGATTGCATCAGGTCCAGCGCCAAATAAAACTCTTCCATCATCTCAACACTGAGAGAATTGCGCTTTTCATCATTATTAAAACAAATGGTTCCGATAGAATCTTTTACTTCTGCTTTGATCAGGCTCATAGTAATTTTTATTTCCCTTAAAAGTAGTAAAAAAGCATGAACGGCTATCAAATCATAAGCATGAACCCATCCTCGTTATAATTAAACTAATCTTTCCTACTTTTGCAGCGAGATTTTGAATGATCCGGATATGATAAAAGAAGAAAAAACCACCTACCAACTGCAATCACTTGTTTCAGGCAAAATATTCGAAGACAGCGGATGGATCCTCGACCCTCCGGGAGAAACAGTGCCAGGCTTTGTCAGGGCAGTATATGAAAACAAGCAATTACAGCTGAAAGGCAATGAATATGGTTTATACACTTTCGCCGATTGGCTTCCAATAAACCGCATGTTACAGGGTTCTCATCCGCCGGTAACCTATAGAAGTTCCGGACTTGCAGCCAGCCTGGGACTGAAAAACCTGTACATCACCTTCAGTGGGTATTGGCCGGAAAAAGGCGCCTTAATGGGCACCTGCTCTTTCAAGGAAACTGAAGCTTATGCTGTATGCGGACGACTGGATCCGGCACAGGATAAGATCCTGGTGGTGGCATCTGCCGGAAATACAGCGCGATCATTTGCCCGCGTTTGCTCCGATAACAATATCCCACTTCTTTTAACTGTCCCCGAAGACAATATTGATGTTCTATGGTTCGACAGGCCCATTAATGATCATGTAAAGTTGATCGTTTCCCGCTCCGGAAGTGATTATTTTGATGCCATCCACTTATCAAACCTTGCCTGTCAACTGGATCATTTCATAGCAGAAGGAGGCGCAAAAAATGTGGCCCGGCGTGACGGGATGGGAACCACCGTTCTTTCTGCCGCTACCTCCATCGGTGAGATTCCGGAGTATTATTTCCAGGCCGTGGGGAGTGGAACAGGGGCCATCGCTGCCTGGGAAGCAAACCTGCGCCTGATTGAAGATGGCAGGTTCGGAAACAGGAAAATGAAGCTCATGGTTTCTCAAAATAAGCCCTTCATCCCCATCCATGATGCATGGAAAGCAGATTCGAGGACTTTGCTTCCCTTCGATAATCAGGTTGCCCGTCAACAGGTTGAAGAGATCATGGCAAAAGTACTTTCAAACCGGAAACCGCCATACTCCCTCATTGGAGGGCTGTACGATGCCATGAAAGATGCCGGAGGGGAAGTGTTGCTGGCATCAAATGAGGAAGCGATGAAAGCTGCAACTTTATTTGAAGAAACGGAAGGTATCGACATCCATCCGGCCGCCGCCGTTGCCACCGCAACATTGGTCAATGCTGTAAAAGAAGGCCGGCTTCAGAAAGATGCACTCATCATGCTGAACATCACCGGAGGCGGGGAGGAAAGGTTCAGGCAGGAAAATGAGCTTCACTATCTTAAGCCGTCCCTGGTTTTTGATATCGACCCGGATCTTAATGAGGTGAAGGAGAAACTGGAACGCTTATTTCAATTGTAAAAACCCACCCTATAAGAAGGTGGATTTCTAAATAAAAAAATCTTTGAAATTGATTATCCTCGGGACAAGTCCACGAGGTATTAACCCAATTTCATTCCGCCAAAGCGGTACATCTCCCCTGAAAATCAGGGGAGCTTATTAGGAAACCTCGCGGCAAGCCACGAGGAATCATTTGATTTAAATCGTTCATGAAATATTATCGATCAGCTAATTTGGAATTTGATCAGCTTTGTTCATATTATCATCAAGAAATTGCTTATCTGCATTTGACACAATTCCGGAAAAGTTACAGTCAGCTAGATGATATCCTGTAGCGTCTATATTATCATCTATTATCTGTTTATCAGCATTGGAAATGATACCTGACAAATTCGTTTCTCCGGCATAAAGCCCATAAGCAACAGGGCTTGTATCTACCTGCACCATAGGATTACTTGAACCATCGGTATAAGCTTTGGTGACTGCATCAGTAAAATCGTGCGTATAATTTTTAAAATATTCAGATGGGGTTGTTGCGGTCATCACCGGCAGGTGGTTTCTGTGAATGATCACAAAATACGCATCGTCGGCGATCAGTGTTGGAAATGGAAGCTTGCCGCTGCCACTCGATCTGACGATCAATCCGTTTTTCATCAAAAAGCCTGCAACGGTATCCCCCGGAGTACTTGCACCGGCGGGAGTTGTAGCATCACGCACTTCAACCAGTATCCAGTCCACAATGTCTGCTGAGGGGATCACAGTAAACGATTCCGTGCCTGTATATCCAATGTGTGCATATGCTGCTGCTGCCGTGTGGGGAATGTTGGGGTTTAAGACTGTGGTCATTTCATCACTTGCAAGCTGATAAGCTCCCTCACAATTCACTGTACATTCCAGGAGCAATCTAAACTCAACACCGGTGATATTTCCCATGACGTTAAGGCCTGATCCTGAGAAGGTATTTGCCCCGGCATTCATTGCATCAACAATCAGCCAGTCTGCACCCTCATAAAGCGCTCCGCTCATATCTGCTTCTGTCCCTGTAATATCGCCATCAGCATATGTCGCAGTCAGACCATATGTATAGCCTGCTGATATACCACTCTGTGTGAAAGTCCAGTACCTGCTTAAATAGTTGATTGAACTCCAATTATTCGGTTCTTTGGCATTGGTAACAGTCACTCCAAAATAGGCGGAGGCAAAGGTGCTATTGCTAAGATCTATGGAGACAGGCGAATATTCCGCAGTGCCTGTATTGTCCCCGAGCGGGAACAGGAATGCGGCGGGATCTGAAGTGCCGTCAGCATACATTTTTCTCACTTCACCGGTATTATCGGCCACGATCATATTGCTTGCCGATGGGGTTCCTGCAACAGCTAAAGCAGCCGTACCAAAAATAAAGTTATTGGTACCAATGGTAAACAGGCCATCTGTAAGCGTCAGGGTTCCGTCAAGCAAAGCCCCGTAACTCAAAGTAACACCGCTGGAATTATCAATTTCCAGATCTTCGAACTCGTTGGTAACTGTTCCTCCGATATCCTGGACAGCGCTTCCGTTAAAAATGAAATCGCCACTGCCAAGATCTGCAGTGCCATCATTATTCAGATCTCCTTTTACGGTAAAGGTTCCATTGTTCTCCAGTGTAGCGCCGGATTCAATATCAATATCTGCACTTACCACTACTTCTGTTCCTGATGACACCGTTAAGGTGGCACCATTTTTTATGACAATATCAGCAAAAGCCGAGCTGGCATTGAATATCAGAAGCAGGATGAGCATCAACCCACCTCCGAATAAGCGTTTTTGCTTTTTCATATCGTACATCATTTAGTTCGTATCGTATTTGTTATCGTATATTTATATTAATTCGATGCAAAGGTACATATATATGTATACTATCAAAACTACCCATAAAAATATAACAATTGTTCAGGTTTTTCTTATACAAATTAAAGGCAAAAGCATAAAACAAATCCTCTTTCTGATCTTCTGATTTTTAACACCCTTCCCTTCATAAAAAACAAAGGGAACACATTAATAATCAAATAATTACTGCAACACCCCAATACACAGGCCTGCAATATTCATTACGTTTCATACTGTTTAACAAAGCAACAGTTGAAATGTTTTATCTTTCCTCTTTATTATTATTCCTGTAAATTTAATACAATTATTCTCCTATTCATCAGTAATTCTACGTAATCTGGACATACAAGTTACCTGCAAAATGGCTTTTTTTGCCATGCAATGCAAAGTAATTCATCCAATAAAATGCCTGTGATAAAGAAAGGTGGTTTGCTAATTCGGAATAAAAGTACTACTTTTTTTTAATATAGCAAGAAAAAAAAAGAAAAATCTATTAAATCCGGGGGATTATGGCTTGCTGAGAAGGGGATTAAAAGCAGTTACTGGTTACTGGTTACTGGCGTGAGGGTGTTGAACTGGTTTTAAGTTTTAAATTGGGTGCTTTGATACAAATGTATTCAACATTGCCCATTTAAATGGAACACTGATGAAACGGATGAAACAGATGATCACAGATTATAAGGTAAAAATCCGTGTAAATCCGTGTAAATCCGTGTAAATCCGTGTAAATCCGTTTCATCTGTGATATCCGCGTTCTATTTTATTATTAAATACACCGCAAAGGCGCTGAAGCACTGACTCTCTGACTCTCTGATTCTCTGATTCCCTGATTCTCTAATTCCCTGAGTCTCTGAGTCACCCAGTCCCTCACTCACCATTAAGGCTTCCAGCGCCAGAAATTTCACTATTCACCTGTGGTGATCCTTTATATCTTACGGAAGCGGCCCCGGAGATTTCCACATCAAGATTTCCCGTTACATAAATTTTGGCATCGGCTGCTCCACTGACCTCCAATTCGAAATGAGCAACTTTAAAATCGAATGCATTGATCTCACTTGCACCTGAAAGTTCAAATCTCACGAATTTGGCCTCTCCTGACAAATCGATCTCACTGGCACCGCTGAAGTCGGCCTCGAGCAACTCAACATCCATGATCAGATCAATTTCTGAGGCTCCGCTCCCATCTATATTCAATTCAGCGAAAGTCATTCTGTCTTCACCAACAATACTTACTGCACCACTGATATCAATCATTTCCAGCTCTTCAAAGCTGAGATAAATATTCATCTTTGTTGCTTTTCTGATCGTCCCTTTTGTATAGATCTCAAGCTTGTCCCCTTTTACTTCTGTAATAATGTTATCCATCAGGTTCTGATCAGCCTCAACTGTAAGAGATTCAGATTTACCCTGATACAGATAAACCTTAAAAGCACCGCTCACCTCGAGGGAGGTAAAGCCCGAAACCTGTCTTTCTTCCTTTACTACATCACCATCTCCCTTTTCTCCCACTAAGGGAATGCAACTTCCCATCAGGCCTGTACTGGCAAGCAACAGGAAGGCAATAAAAATGTACATTGATTTTCTTGTTTTCATAATTATAATGTTTTGAGTTTTAAATTATTTTGGAGTTTAAATTTTGAATTTTGTATTTTTTTTTGAATTTTGTATTTTGTATTTTGTATTTTGGAGTTTGGAGTTTGTATTTCAGCCTGCTCAATATTAATGAATCTCAATATCGCAGTTTTTAGCGCTGATAATGACGGTGGATGATGATGACTTATCATCACCGATAAAAGCTTCTACTTCTTTACTAAATGATTTTTCAATTTGCTTTGTAATTTCTGCTCCGCTCTCCGGGAAATCGATATCCCCAAAACTGGCCTGGGCATGAAACTTATAGCTGGCCGAGCTACTGATACCCAGCTCAACACCACCAAATTCCGAGCGTATATCAACAGAGGAAAAGCCTCCTGAAACCCGGTCGATCTCAATACCACCATAGCTGGAGGTTAAATCTATTTTGTCAAAGAGTTCGCCGATCTCAATATCTGTAAAGCTAGCTTTTGCGCGCATACCATCCACGCTGCCGATTTCAAAGCCATCATATTCTGAATCCAGAATAAATTCGGAAACCTCTCCTATTTCAACACTGCTAAACCTGCTGTAAAGATCCAGGTATCCTGATTTGCCAAGTTCCAGGCTGCCATACTCAATATGCAGATCAGCTGCTTTCAGAAAATCGATCTCAGTATCACCGAACCTAACATTGATTATATTCTCCTTGCTATTCAGATCACCCAATGTGAGGTCTCCATAACTGATCTGAATCCTGGCTTTGCCACTCAGATCGCCAACAACTGTGCTGCCAAACTGGTTTTCCAGGTAAAGCATGTTACTCTCTGGCATTTTTACCTCATAATCAATATTGAGGCTGTAATTTCTGCAATTTAAGTTACCCGATATTTGTGTGTTGGCCTCCACCTGTGCATTACTACCTGATATTTCAATAGTAATCTTATCAAGTATACGCTGAGATTCCTTTTCAGATTTGGCATCCACACTGATAAGCACATCAATAACGACCTGGTTTTTGTCCCAGGTATCAATGTGTACTTTTCCATATTTATTGGAAATGACCACCTCTGCATCTGCTTTCACGTCAAAAGACTCACTGTAGCTTTTCTTTAGATCCTGTCCTGCAGCAATGTAAGCTGAAAATATCAGCATCAGCAGCACAAGCATTGTTTGTTTTTTGTAATTTTTCATTATTCCGGTTTTTGTGTTTATAATTGACATATTTGATAGATTATGTTGTCGAGAATTTTTATCCTGGTCCTGTAATTTGTAACCAATGCACCAAAGACCCTTTCATTTGAAGTATTTCTGGCCAGTTCTTCCTTCAGTATGCCTGCATCTTTATCGAGTTCATCCAGTTGTGCTCTGGCCATTTCATTAATTTTTATAGCTTCTTCATCAGAAGCAGCGCAATTTGATATTTCCTGAAGTTTTTGATCTGCCATCCTGTCGTAATGATCAGCCACTAAAACAAGCTCATCTTTCACGGGATCTGCAGATCCGGAAGCAGTGTCACCTTTAAACTGCAGGAACATAATTCCGGCAATCCCTGCTATGATGATTATCCCGGCTGCAATACGCATGAATGAGAAAGGCTTAAACTTCTTTTCCTGATGGAATTGTGCATCCAGCTTTGCTGCAAAACGATTGGAATGTCCCTCATCCGGTTCATGAACATCATAGTGCTCACGATTCTTTTTTATTTTATCTTCCAGTGTTGTCATGGCACTTAGTTTACAAGTTGATCAATTTCATTTTTCTTTAACAAATCCCTGAGGCGTTGCCTTGCTCTTGAGTATCTTGTCCGGCTTGCATTGTTGCTTATCGAAAGCACCTGCGCTATCTCTTCATGGTCATATCCCTCAAGCAGGAACAAACTAAGGATGACTCTGTCATCATCAGCCAGGCTTTCGATACCTTTCCTTATTTTCTCAATTTTATATGATAATATCTCCAGGAAATCCTCTGTTGAATCGTCTGCGGCTATCTGCAGATCTTTTTCCCGCAAAGAAACCGTCTCCTTCTTTTTCTTAAGCTGGTCTAAGGCACGGTTAATAACAATTTTCTTTAACCATGCCCCGATGGTAGAATCTCCTTTAAAATCATCAATCTTCTGAAATCCCGTAAGAAAAGCCTCTTGCATAACATCCTCTGCCTCGGTCCTATTGTTCACTATCCTGAATGCTGAGTTATACATGGCTTTATAATACAAATTATACAATTGCAGCTGGGCTTTCCTGCTATTTTTCCTGCAAGCTTCTACGAGCTCATCATGGATATGTACGCTTCCCTGGTTCAATTTGCGTGTTTTTATTAATGACTGTTTTTTTTTTAAGATGTTACAAGATAGGAAGAAAGTTTTGAGTTTTGAGTTTTCCTCCTTCGCTTCGCTACGGCGGACGCAGTGAGTTTTAAATTATTTTGGATTTGAAATTTAGATTGGAATTTCCTTGAATTTTGGATTTTGTAGTTTGGATTTTGGGTATTGGATTTTGGGGTTTCTGTATTCCTCCGGCCTTTTACCCACCCCCTGCCCCCCTCCCTACTGCGCCTTCGCGTAGCTTCGGCAGAGCGAGGCGAGTAGGTGAGGGGGAACGATATCTATAAAACTTGAATAAAAAGACTCTCCTCCCTGCGAGTATGGAGGGGGAATTAATTAACAAACTGTTTAGATATTTTTCTAAGAACCGCATCAATATCTATTAACTCTTCATTATTAATTCTTGAGTCCACTCCGAAAAGTATCTTTCTTGCCAC
>JABMQZ010000073.1 GCA_013202965.1 Bacteroidota bacterium
ATAATACCCCTCTGTCCCGCAAAAGCGGTACATCTCCCCTGAAAATCAGGGGAGCTTATTAGGAAACCTCGCGTCAAGCCACGAGGAATTATTTTATTAATTAAGCATCAATATAAAATGACATTATCAAAACTAAGAAATATCGGGATCGCGGCCCATATCGACGCAGGTAAAACAACCGTAACAGAACGGATCTTATTCTTTACGGGTGTATCACGCAAGATGGGAGAAGTACATGACGGACAGGCCACCATGGACTTCATGAAACAGGAACAGGAAAGGGGCATTACCATTGCCTCTGCTGCTATCTCAGCAAAATGGGGTGAGAACCAGATCAATATCATCGACACACCCGGACACGTTGACTTTACCATTGAAGTAGAGCGTTCCTTGCGCGTAATTGATGGCATGATCGCTGTTTTCTGTGCAGTAGGTGGCGTTGAACCGCAGAGCGAGACCGTCTGGAACCAGGCCAATCGTTATCGCGTTCCACGTCTTGCCTTCGTCAACAAAATGGACCGTACCGGTGCCGATTTCCATGAAGTGGTCAGCCAGGCAAACAAATACCTTGATGCCAATGCAGTTCCATTCCAGATCCCAATGGGAGCAGAAGACGACTTTCTTGGAACCATCGACATCATTGAGAAAAAAGCATATACTTTCCATGATTTTGAAAGGGGTGAGATTGAAATTCCGGAAGAATATTGTGAGCAGGTAGAAACGGCAAGAAACATACTGATTGAAAAACTGGCAGACTACAATGACGAAATAGCCGGGATGTTTCTCGATGATCAGGAGATCCCGGTGGAAATTTTAAAGAATGCTGCCAGGGAAGCCACGCTAAAACTTATGATCACACCTGTATTTTGTGGTGCTGCCTATAAGAACAAAGGAATACAGCTTCTGCTTGATGCAGTGGTGGATTATATGCCCTCCCCCATCGATGTAGGTGCCATTGTTGGAATGGATCCCGATGATGAGGAAAAATCACATACCAGAAACCCTTCCAGGAACGAACCTTTTTCTGCACTTGCTTTTAAATTGATCAATGATCCATTTGTAGGGCAACAAACCTTTGTCCGGATCTTTTCAGGTGAATTAAAAAGCGGTATGCAGATCTACAACTCTACGAAAGGGAAAAAAGAGAGGATTGGAAGAATATTCAGGATCAGGGCCAAAGACAGGGAAGAGATCAGCCATGCCGGTGCAGGTGATATCGTGGCACTGATTGGCATGAAGTTCACAAAGACCGGTGATACCCTCTGTGATCCAGACAATGAACTGCTGCTCGAATCTATTCATATTCCTGCAACAGTCATTGAGCTGAAGATCCTCCCCGAAAGCCGCAAGGACCAGAGCAAATTGGGTGAAGCCCTTGCGAAACTGGCCAATGAGGATCCTTCTTTCAATGTCAGGTTCGACCATGAAACCGAAGAAACCATTGTCTCGGGTATGGGTGAACTTCATCTTGAGATCATCATCGACCGCTTGCTACATGAATTCGATGTAAAAGTAGAAGTTGGTGAACCTGCAGTGGCATACAGGGAAACCCTTACCACTGAATTGTTATCCAATTACAAGCATAGCAAGCAAACAGGTGGTAAAGGGCAATTTGCACACACAGTCATGCGTATTGAACCAAATCCCGGCCAGGGTTATGAATTTGTTAACCAGATAAAGGGCGGCGTGATCCCGGCTGAATTTATCTCTTCTGTTGATAAAGGGATACGGAAAACCATGGAGAGAGGCATACTCGCCGGCTTCCCTGTCATTGACGTAAAAGTTGTATTGATTGATGGCGGGCACCATGCTGTTGATTCATCCGATATGGCATTCCAAACCTGTGCTTCCATCTGCTTCAAGCAAGGATTTATGAAGGCATCGCCTGTACTCCTTGAACCTGTCATGAAGCTGGAGGTGAATACCCCCGATGATTATATCGGCGATGTTGTCGGAAACCTGAACAGAAGACGTGGAAAGATCGAGTCCATGAGAAGATATCGTAAGGGAGCACAGAAGCTCAATGGTTTTGTACCACTCTCTGAAATGTTTGGCTATGCCACGCAATTAAGAAATATTTCCAGCGGCCGGGCCAACTACTCCATGGAATTTCATCAGTACGAGCCAACACCCAAGGGGGTGCAGGAAGAGGTATTGAAGGAGTTGAGGGAGAATAAAGAATAAAGAATAACGAATAGAGAATAACGAATAGAGAATAAAGAATAGAGAATAAAGAATAGAGAATAAAG
>JABMQZ010000074.1 GCA_013202965.1 Bacteroidota bacterium
ACTAGCTTTTTCATATTTTCGTAGTTTTTGGTTTTTGCTGTACAATTGTACTCACTACGAATTGTATAATAAAATTTATTGCCATGATGTGCATAAGCGAAATCACGATACAGGTATTTATTAATTATGATGAAATGTGATAAGAAAATTGATTAATATCAATAAAAGTTGTCCTAAGGGTTTAGAATAAGGGACTTATGGTAATAAGAAATGAAGTTTAAATAGTTTAGGGCTTAATTTAGACTTAATATAAATTGGATTAAGTCAGGCCTATCCTGTTTTTCCGATCCTGATAAGCTCTTTTTTATTCAAAATCTCAACCAGATTTCCATCGACTTTCAGGAGGCCCTGATCTTTGAAAATTTTCATCACCCTGATCACATTTTCTTTCGACATGGCAGTAAGATCGGCAAGGTCCTGCCGGCTGATGCTTAAGATGAAAGGGTTTCTTCCATATATTTCGTCAAGAAGAAAAATAAAGGCATCTGCAATACGGCCATGCATTTGTTTTTGAGTGAGGTTGATAAATTTATTAAAGTTGCTGATACTTGTCAGATTGCTTGTTTTCAGAAGATCGCGGGCGAATACAGGATTATGCTCGATCAATTCTTCAATTACTTTGGTGTCGATCAGGCAGGCTATAGTATCTTCAATAGCAGCAACAGAAAAATGATGGCGATAATCTACAAACATGCCGGGGCCACCGATCATCTGTACCGGTTTGGCAAAAGATAAAATAAGGTTTCTCTTATTCAATCCTTCAATATAAAGTTTTGCAAGCCCTTCGGTTATGCATGCTACATGAGTGAGTGGTGAACCCTGCTTGAAGATGATCTCCCCTTTGTTAAAGGTCAATTCATATCTGTGCTTGTCAATTAATTCAAGTTCATCATCATTCAGAAAAGTGAAAATATTTTTTCGCCTGTTGCAGGTCCTGCAGTTTTGAACATGTACGTGCTTGGTCATATTTTAATGATTACAGATCCGGATTCGAAAGAATATCATCAGGGTCAATGATCTGTTCTTTTGCCAGGCGTGAGCGTTCATCAAGCAGCTTGTTGAGTTCTTCTTCGCTAAGATCAGGATTTTTAAGCATCTGGTCAATCTTTACCAGATCATTCGGGATCTGAATATCCTCTTTTAGGGGTTCTTCATCAAGGTTCAGCTCGCTGATGTCGTCACCAAGCTCATTCTTAAGCTGATCCACCAGGCTGGCGATCATCCCTTTCACCGGTTCCCCGAATTTGTCAAGTAACTCCTCGGACAGCTGATCACGCATGTTTTCGTAATTGCTCAGAAGGTACTCGAAGTTCTGATAAAAAGTCTTGTCAATGCCATGCAGGTCATTAAGAGAAGTCTTCTCCTTTAACTTCTTGAATAACTTGATGAGCAAATCAAGGTTTTCATTAAATGACCGGTCTTCACTACTCATGTTGCTTTTTTTTACAAAGTTATAGTATATTAATGAAACGAAGCATCGAGCAAATCATTGTTTACCTTTGTCATTTCAAGCTCCGTAAAATATAAAACAATGAAAACAGCACTTTGGTTTACTGTTCTGACAATTTTTTTAAGTCTGTCCTTGCATGCACAGGATGTGAATAAAAAGATCATTGATGACAGATTCGACAAAGAGATACTGATAGGTTACTGTGACAGGGCCGGCCTGCAGGAAGGTGAATTCGGTGAGAGTTATTCCTTTGAGTATGAAGACTATGAGCCTGCCAGGAAGCTCATTAAGAAGATCGGCAGGAATGCGGTTGATTATAATATTGTCATTGTGCTGGCCACATGGTGTGGCGATAGCGAAGAACAGATCCCAAGATTCTACAGGATTCTGGATGATGCCGGTCTGTCTGACGAGATGCTCCAGCTGGTATGTGTGGATGGACAAAAAGCCGGGGGTGATGTTCCTGTACAAGAATATGAGATTGAAAGGGTACCAACTTTCATCTTCTTCCGTGATGGAATTGAGATTGGCCGGATTACTGAAACCCCCGAAAAAACGCTGGAGAAGGATATGTGGAGGATTATCAAATAGGTGTTGGGCCCTTCGA
>JABMQZ010000075.1 GCA_013202965.1 Bacteroidota bacterium
ATTATCGCCATGAGTTCCTTTACTTCTTCCCGGCTTAATTTAATAGTGTATCTAATCATCGTTTTTCCTCAAAGATACAAAAAATAATTACGCCATATTATATTTTACTTAACACTAGTATCCCAAAATTCCTTAATTTTGCCGAAACATGCCGAAATGGCAGATAATCACTTTATTTTCCTTAGGGTATAATAATTGATAATTACTACACCAAACAAGAAATGAATCAGGAAATGCCATTTAGGCATCCGAAAAAATATTTTCAATGGGAGTATTAGACGCACTGCTTGGTAGCAAATCTAAACGGGATATCAAAGCAATCAATCCGATTGTCAGCAAGATTAAAGATGTGGAAGAAAGCATTGCTCAGCTCAGCAATGATGAATTACGTGGCAAAACTATTGAATTTAAGCAGAAGATTGCTGATCATATCAGTGAAGAAGAAAAAAGTATAGCGGAATTAAAAGCCCAGATCAAAGAGGAAGAGGATATCATGCAAAGGGAGAAAATGTGGGAACAGGTTGACATGCATGAAACTGCCATCTATGAAAGAACACAGGCTATTCTCAACGACATCCTCCCTGAGGCTTTTGCCGTGATGAAGGAAACGGCAAAAAGGTTTAAGGAAAATGAGCGTATAGAAGTCACTGCTACTGAATATGACAGGATGCTGGAGCCCACACGGGATGGGATGGAGATCAAAGGTGACAAGGTGATATATAAGAATGAATGGACTGCAGGAGGCACCCTGATCAAATGGGATATGGTCCACTATGATGTCCAGCTTGTCGGAGGGATTGTACTGCATGAGGGGAAGATTGCAGAGATGGGTACCGGAGAGGGGAAAACCCTTGTGGCAACACTGCCTGTTTACCTGAATGCTCTATCCGGAAAAGGGGTGCATATCGTGACGGTAAATGATTACCTCGCGAAGCGTGACTCCGAATGGATGGGGGTTTTGTACGAATTCCATGGCTTGAAAGTTGATTGTATCGACAAGCACGATCCCAACTCAGAACCGCGGCGTAAGGCCTATCTGGCCGACATAACCTTCGGCACGAATAATGAATTTGGCTTTGATTACCTGCGTGACAATATGACGGGAAACCCTGAAGAACTGGTTCAAAGGCCACATAATTTTACCATTGTGGATGAGGTTGACTCCGTACTCGTTGATGATGCCCGAACACCTCTTATCATTTCCGGCCCAACACCTGAGGGGGAGAAACATGAGTTCTATGAACTGAGACCCATAATACAAAAACTATACAGCGCACAAAAAAGCTATGTGACCAGAATCCTGGCGGAATCAAAAAAATTGCTGTCGGACGATAACAATGATGAAAATCAGAAAAAAGGTGCAGAACTTCTTCTCAGGGCATACCGCGGGCTTCCAAAGAATAGCGCCATCATCAAATTTCTGAGTGAGCCGGGCATGAAGGCCACAATGCAGAAAACAGAAAATGTATTTCTTGCAGAACAGGGCAAACGCATGCACATCATAGATGATGAGCTTTATTTTGTGATCGAAGAAAAGAATAATTCCATTGACCTGCGCGAAAAGGGCGTTGACCTCCTGACCACGGAGACAGGAGATCCGAACTTCTACATTCTTCCTGATATCGGCACTGAGATCGTAGAAATGGAGAAATCTAATCTTTCTGAGACAGCAATGCTCGAAAAGAAAAGTGAAATGATCAGGGAGTATTCCATGAAATCAGAAAGGGTTCATTCTGTGAACCAGCTACTGAAAGCCTATGCCCTTTTTGAGAAGGACGTTGAATACGTGATCATGGAAAACAAGATCAAGATCGTAGATGAGCAGACCGGACGTATCATGGAAGGACGGCGTTATTCCGATGGGCTCCACCAGGCCATTGAGGCCAAGGAAAATGTAAAGGTGGAAGCATCAACACAGACCTATGCTACCATCACACTGCAAAATTATTTCAGGATGTATAAAAAGCTGGCCGGTATGACGGGTACTGCAGAAACAGAAGCCGGTGAGTTCTGGGACATTTATAAGCTGGATGTCATTGTGATCCCGACCAACCGTCCGATCGTTAGAGATGACAGGCAGGACCTGATATTTAAAACAAAAAGGGAAAAATATAATGCAGTGATCGATGATGTAGAGGCACTTGTGAAGGCAGGACGTCCGGTACTCGTTGGAACTACTTCCGTTGAAACCTCCGAACTTCTTTCCAGGATGCTTGGCAGGAAGAATATCAAGCATAATGTATTGAATGCCAAGCTTCATAAAAAGGAAGCCGATGTTGTTGCTGAAGCCGGAAAAGCCGGTTCGGTGACCATTGCTACCAATATGGCCGGCCGTGGTACGGACATCAAGCTGGGAACCGGCGTTAAGGAGGCAGGTGGGCTTGCGATCATTGGTACGGAACGACATGATTCAAGGCGGGTCGACCGCCAGTTGAGGGGGCGTGCCGGCCGACAGGGAGACCCGGGCAGCTCGCAGTTCTTCGTTGCACTCGAAGACGACCTGATGCGTATGTTCGGATCCGCAAGAATTGCAAAAATTATGGACAGGCTTGGCTTGAAGGAAGGAGAGGTAATCCAGCACTCAATGATCACAAAATCCATTGAGAGGGCTCAAAGAAAAGTTGAGGAAAACAACTTTGGTATCAGGAAAAGGTTGCTGGAATATGATGACGTAATGAACGCACAGCGTGAGGTCATATATAGAAAGCGCCGGCATGCCCTGCATGGAGAACGTCTTGCTGTTGACCTGATGAACATGATGTACGACGTGGGTGAACAAATTACCATTGACATGCAGGACCAGGGTGATTTTGAAGGGTTTAAAATGGAATTGATCACATCGCTGGGTATTGAATCACCTATTAGCGAAAAGGAATTCCTGAATGATAACTCTACGGACATCGCAGACAAAATTTTTGATGTTGTGCATAAGACTTACAGAAGCAAATCAGAGTCTATTGCTAAGACTGCCTTTCCTGTGATAAAAAATGTTTACGAAAATAATACGCAATATGAAAATATCCTGGTGCCGGTAAGCGATGGCATCAAAACCATGCAGGTGATCGCCAACCTCAAGAAAGGATATGAGAGTGAAGGAAAAGATGTGGTGCTTTCCATTGAAAAGGGAATCACCCTTGGCATGATTGACGACTCCTGGAAAGATCATCTTCGTGAGCTGGATGACCTCAAACAGTCTGTGCAATCTGCTACCTATGAGCAGAAAGATCCATTGCTTATCTATAAATTTGAATCTTTCAACCTCTTCAAGATTATAATCCAGAAGATCAACAGCGAGGTGGTATCCTTCCTGGTAAAAGGCAATCTCCCCACACAGGACCCCGACAATATCCGCGAGGCTCAGGCACCACGCGGCATTGACCACAGCAAGTTGAAAGAGGAGCGCACTGATTTGCTCTCACAGGCACATTCCGACACGCAGGGCCCGCGAAAAACTGCACCTGTTACCAGGACGGAAAAAAAATATGGCCGCAATGACAGGGTGAAAGTCCAGTATAATAACGGACGTATAATGGAAAAGAAATATAAGATGATCGAGCATGAGCTGAAACGTGGGGAATGTCGGATTATCTGATAAAAGTGAGCTAAAGTTAGCTAAAGTGAGCTAAAG
>JABMQZ010000076.1 GCA_013202965.1 Bacteroidota bacterium
AACTTAAGTTTTTTATTTGCTACTTTGTTAGAGCGCCGCGCCCTTCTTAGTTTTAAGCCTAATAAGTTGTCATCCCGAGCGGAGACGAGGGGCCTACAAGCTGGAGCCTCCCCGAGCCCTCTTTTACTCAGATGTCGCAAAAGTGAACACCATTGCGCTTTTCACCAATTCAATCTAAATTTCCCCGGACACTACTATTTCGTTTATCTGAATTCTGATATCTGATTTCATTTGTTTGCTTTCCATTCCTCCACATACTCTTCGCTGAGCTGTTTTATGGCTTTTCCAATGGCCGGATAGGCATCCTCATCCAGGTTTGCCAGTGAAACCCTGATCGACCATTCAGGCCCATCGAAACCTCCTCCGTTCAGCAAGACGATAGAGCATAATTCGGCAAGTCTGAACAGGATATCAACCGGTTCGTAGTTCTTCCTTAGATAATCGGTAAATTCTTTGCCATATTCTTTCCTGGCCCATATCATCAGGTCGATTTCTGCATAATAACCCGCCCTGTTTGGATTAGGCTTTATTTTAACGCCAATCCCGTCGAAGAGCATATCATAGCGTTTTTGTACTATTTTTTGGGTCAGTTGCTTATAAGCATTCTTTTTGTCAAAAAGTGCAAAGGCCGCAAACAGCATCATTTGCATTTGCTGGGGCAGGGAAAGTCCTGCAGTATGGTTTAAGGCTACCGAACGGCTATCTGCCACCATCCTGTCGATGAATTTTAGTTTTTCCGGTTTAAGGGTGATAGAGCCATACCTTTTATTCAGCGCCTTCTTTTTGTTATCGGGCAAAGCTTTGATCTTCTGATCATAAATATTTTTCTCATGCAGGGCAATCACTCCAAGACGCCATCCAGTGCAACCAAAATATTTCGAGAAGGAATACACCCCAAGCGTATTATGTGGTATCTCGGCCATTAAAGAGCGAAATCCGTTCACAAACGTTCCGTATACATCATCGGTGATGAACATAAGTCCCGGATTATCCTTTTCAACGATCTGAATGATCCTTTTACGCTCCCTGTCGCTCAAAGCATAGGAGGGGGGGTTGCTCGGATTTACCAGGAAGGCAACCTTTATATCCGGATCTTTCAGCTTATCAAGTTCCCTGTCAGGATAATCCCATTGATGAAAGCCCTCACCGGTTTTGCCGGAAGCGTGGATGTGTACCACTTTAAAATGATACCTGTCAAGTTCAGGTATTTCTATGTAGGGAGTAAATGTAGGAACGAACAAGGCAATTTTATCACCGCGCTTCACCAGGAAGTTTTGCATCAGGGAATCAAAGATATAGCACATGGCTGCTGTACCTCCTTCGGTTGCAAACAACTCATACTTCCCTTTAGGTGGTTTGTTTTCACACATCTCCTGAACAAGATAATCATGTACAATTGCGTTACAGCTGCTTAATATCCGGTCCGGTACAGGGTATTGATCTCCAATGATACCTTCGGTAATCTCATGGACAAAAATATCAGGGTCAAAGCCATGATCCTTTATCGCATACTCATATAGTTCACGGAGAAGAGCTGTTCCGGGAGCCTTGCTATCTGCAAGAAATAAGCGAAAACGTTTTGCAATACCATCCTTCACGGGAATACCGGCAAGGCCTTCTTTATAATCCATTCCTCGTCGACATTCTTCCACACCAAAGCTTCCAAGTGTAAAAAAGGCTTGTCTGGGTTCAGTTGCAATCCAGTTGGGATTGCCACGACCCGCATTCAGCATGGCATGCGTGCTTTTATCAGTATGCTTGTTTGCCAGATCGATGAGGGTATTTTTAATTTCAAACGGGCTCATCTGCTCCAGTTTTTTCTCCTGGCTGCGTGTGGTTTTAATTTTATGTGTTGATTTGGCCATGTTTAATTTATTTACATTAGAAACACAATGATGATCCCTGCTATGATGAACAGGGTATTTCCGACTGCATATGTGACAGTGTAGCCCAATGCAGGAAGTTTGCTCTCAAGTGCATCTTCAACAGCAGGAAGTCCGGCAGTGGTTGTTCTTGCCCCGCAACAGCATCCAAGCCCAATACCCGGATGAAATTTAAATACAAAACGGGCCAGGGTCATTCCAAGGATCAGAGGTATAAGGGTAGCAAGTGCACCAATAACAAATAACATGACACCTACCTCTTTAAATCCCTCTACAAATCCCGGTGCCGCCGTGATCCCAACCACAGCAATAAAAGCATTTAATCCAAGCGTATTCATCAGCCACAATGCCGGTTCGGGGATCTGGGCAAAAGTGGGATGTTTGGACCGCAGCCAACCGAAAAACAGTCCGGCGATCAATGTGCCTCCACTTGTACTCAGGCTAAGTTCCACCTTTCCGGCATGAAAAGCCAGTACACCCAATAATCCGCCAAGAAGTATTCCCAGGCCAACAGAGACCATATCGGTACTTTCTGTATCAACGTCAGGGTAACCTATGAGCTTAACAGCCTTGTCTACCTCGGTTTTAGGTCCGATAAGGTATACCATGTCACCACGGTGAAGCGTATTTTCAGCATATATGGGAAGTTCAATACCCCCACGGGTAACTTTCTGAACAGAAACTTTTAATTTGAAATCTGCATGACTTAGTTCACGGAATGTTTTTCCGGCCAGTTTCTTGTTCACTACGAGCACTTTGGTACTTTCAACTTTAATATCAAGCAAATGGCGATCGAATACTTCTTTCCCGATCTCTTTCATTTCTGTGATAACAAATTCTCCACGGCCATGTAAAACAATGTCGTCATGGGGCTGGAAGCGGTAATCTTCCTGAACCGTATTTACATCATGACTCCCTTTTTTTCTAAATTTTTCCACATAAATGTGATATCCTTTTTCCATAAAATGATCTTCCAGTTCCTTTGCATTTTTATCAATGGCGATGGAATCGGGATTGATATTATAGGCACGAAAGACAATGGAGGCATAAGGCGACATTATAGCAGGAGCATCCTGTGAACCAACTCCCAACTTTTCTTCCAGCTCTCTGCACTCCTGTTTTACTTTTTTTATTCCACCCCAGAAAAGCGGGCCTATCTGGGCCAGGATCACCGCTGATCCGATGGTACCAAAAAGATAGGTCACTGCGTAACACACAGGAATGGCCGTGATCATATTCTGCTTTGCAGCATCACTGATACTTAATGAGTTTATGGTATCGCCTCCGACTCCGATCACAGCGGAAATAGTCTGTGATCCGGCAAGAAGTCCGGCGGCCTGCCCCGCATTGTAGCCCATCATTTTAGCCAGCAACCAAGTCACTGCCAAACCAAGAATCACAATAAGTGTTGTAAAGATCAGCTGAGGGATCCCTGATTTCCTTAGACTGTTAAAGAACTGTGGCCCTACGCTATATCCAACCGAAAACAGGAAAATAAGAAAGAAGATCTGTTTCAGGTCATTGGAAATATCAATATTCATCTGACCGACGATCACCCCTACCAGCAATACACTGGTTACGCTGCCAAGTGAAAAGTTTTTAAACCGGAATTTCCCAATAAAAAAACCCAGGGCAATCGTCATAAAGATAGCCAGCTCAGGGTGTTGTCTGAATGCGTTGATAAACCAATCCATAATTTTTTTATTAAAATTATCTTAAAAAAGAATGAGCGTTGGACTGAAAAAGAAGAATTCAGCAAACCAAAAATAGGAAATCAGGATCACATATGCTAATAAAATATTGTTTTGATATCTGATTTCACCCGCTTCTCGGATCAGGCTTTAAAGGCAATTTGAGCATCCGTTCCACCTCCAGGCTGGGAAAGCCAAACTCTTCCACGATCTTTCCATAGATCATATAAACCCCATTGCCCCTGAAAGGATATTTTATCAGGGTGTCGGGGAAATGGGTTGAATCAAAAAACTCTCCGCTATCATCCAGGAAGGCGGCAAAATGCATGATCTGCTTTTTAACTGTACGTACATATTTTATAGTTACCAGAAGGCCGGCCATTTGCACTCTTCTGCAAATGTATTTCCTCATATCTGCAGCCCTCACCACAGCATTCACGGGTTTTTGCAGCAAATCGAAGTATGTCAGGGTCTGGGGAAAGCCGATGAGTTCGATCTCATCATAGGCATCCTCAATCTTACTCTTTTCCAACTCAGGAAGGCTGAACTTCTTTGCTTTTTGCCTGAAAAGGGTAGGGCCGGAAGGTGGGATGCTATTTTTACCGAGCTGCAGATGAGCTTCCCAGAGCATATGTGATTTGGGCTTTCCCGTGAAGTTGAAGGCACCTGTTCTGATCAAGAGTAGCAGTTGTTCTATACCGGTATGCATGCGCTGAATAAAATCTTCCAGGGAGCGAAAATCTCCATTTCTTTCTCGCTCTTCGGAGATTCCACGGCCGACATTTCTTTCCAGCTTGTCGATATGAATAAAACCGGTATAGATCTTTGTCCCCATGATCCGTGTTTTCTGATTGCTGTGGTTCACACAGGGCAGCATGATCTCAGCCCCCCAGCGCCTGGCCTCGTTGAAGTATACCCAGCGCTGAAAGAAGCCCCCAAAGTTGTTGATCACCGCCACCATGAACTCCAGCGGATAATAGGCCTTCAGGTACATGCTCTGGAAACTCTCCACAGCATAGGATGCCGAATGGGCCTTGGAAAAGGAATAGCCTGCAAAGGATTCGATCTGCCGCCATACTTCTTTCGTAATGGCATCAGGATAAGCATATTCTTTGCAGTTGCTGAAAAATTTCTGAACAATCCTCTCAAACTCCTTCTTACCCCCGAACTTCCCGCTCATGGCCCTGCGCAGCACATCGGCATCGCTCAGGTCAAGTCCGGCGAAATGATGGCAGACCTTTAACACATCCTCCTGAAAAACCATCACGCCATAGGTCTCTTCCAGTTGCTCTTTCATCACGGGATGGATGTATTGGAAATCAGTAGGATGATGGAAGCGGTGGATATATTCCCGCATCATCCCCGATCGGGCCACCCCCGGACGGATGATAGAGCTGGCAGCCACCAGGCGCAGGTAATCGTCACATTTCAACTTTTTCAACAGTCCGCGCATGGCAGGGCTTTCCACATAAAAACAGCCATTGGTCTCGCCTTGCCGCAACAGTTCTTTCACCTTTTCGTCTTTCTTGAACTTCTCCACCTGCTGCACATCCACCCTGATGGCCCTGTTCTCCATCACGATATCGACGCACTCGCGTATATGGCCAATGCCGCGCTGGCTGAGAATATCCAGCTTCTCGAAGCCAATATCCTCGGCTACATACATATCCCACTGTGTGGTGGGAAAGCCCTTTGGTGGAAGATCGAGGGCAGTATAGGCAGTTATGGGTTCTTCGGAAATAAGGATGCCTCCGGCATGGATGCTCCTGATATTCGGAAAGCCTGCCATCATCCCCGACAATAAATGGATCTTCTCCGTAATGCTATTCTTTCCTTGCGGATCATTGGGATGATGTACCAGACGGTCGATCTCTGCCTTTGGAAGACCATAAACCTTACCCAGTTCCCGGAATATTGAACGCCCCTTGAAAGTAGACATGGCCCCAAGCAAAGCAGTATGCTTTCTGCCATATCTTTTAAAGATGTAGTCCTGCACTTCATCCCTTTCCCGCCAGGAATAATCAATGTCGAAATCGGGAGGAGTGCTTCTTTTCGGGTTGATAAAACGCTCAAAGTAAAGGTTCAGATCAATGGGATCAACGTTAGTGATCTTCAGACAGTAAGCAACAATACTATTTGCTCCGCTACCACGCCCTATATGATAAAATCCGCGCGACATGGAATAACGGATAATATCCCAGGTAATGAGGAAATATGCAGCGAAACCAAGGCGGGTGATCAGCTTCAGTTCGTGCTTCACTCGTTTCTCAGCCTCCTTGTCCTTCTTGCCATAACGATATTCCAGCCCATCCATGGCCAGCTTCTCCAGCAGGATCTTGTCGTCATACAGGCTGCCGGTAAAGCTTTTCTTGTTCTTGCTGGAATGATAGTCGAACGCAATGCTGCAGGAAGCCATCATCTTTTCCGTGTTACGGAGGATGTCGGGGTAATATTCGAAGGCCTTGAACAGTTCATCTGCCGGCAGCATCATCTCATCTGCTGAAGCCATGAGCGAAGGATTGAGCTTTGATAAGAGAATATTGTTGTCAATGGCCCGTAGGTTGCGGTGCAATTCAAAGCCCCTGTCACTGGCAAAAGTGACCGGAGCCCTTAATAGAAGTTTCGACTGTCGCATCCTCAGGGGAGAGGAGAGGAGCCTGCCGGATTCGGATGGCAGGACTCCGATGTATTCGTTATCAAGAAGCTTCGCAGGATACAAGCCATTAAACGGATAGACAATATAGCAGTTGGGCAGGAGGGGAGGACGCTCCGGCAGGGCAGTCTTCTTCAAACTGTGTTCCGACAGGAATTCGTTCAATTCCCTGAAGCCCTCGTTATTTTGCGCAATCCCGGTATACAGGTATCTGTTTCCTTCCCTGAATTCTATCCCTGCCACCGGATGTATGCCTTCTTCATTGCAGATCTTCACAAAATCGAGCACTGCACTGGAGTTATTAATGTCGGAAATTCCAAGTATATCAACGCCCTTTGCTTTGGCCAGTTTCACCAGATGCTCCGGCGAAAGGGTGCCGTAGCGGAGGCTGTAGTAGGTGTGGCTGTTGTAATACAATTTTAAGTTTTCCTCCTTCGCTTCGTTATGGCGGACGCAGTGAGTTTTGAATTATTTTTTACCGCAAAGGACACAAAGTGAGGCACGAAGTACGCAAAGGGTTCCCCTTGGCGACCTTTGCGAAAATCTTTGCGCTCTTTGCGGTAAAAAACAATCCGTCATCATTCATCATTCTTCATTCTTCACTACCAATCTCCACTTATCACTAATCATTAGGATATCATCATTCAAAGTCCAACGGCTCTGCGAACAGCCTTCTTCCCGTACCTCATCCGTATATTGTCCATGGCATTGTACAGACTCACCATCTCCGGGGTATCCTCGAACATGTTGAGTTGCTGCATACCGCTCACCAGGTGGCTGAATTTAACTCCCACCAGCCTGATCAGCATCCGCCGCTGGTAGAGCTTCTCGAAAAGCTCAAGTCCCATGGGGATGAGCACGTGGTCGAAAGCTGTATAGGGGATATGCTTTTGCAGGGTATGGGTATCGAAGTTGGCATACCTGATCTTTAGAGTGATGCAGGAAGTGAGTTTTCGCTTTTTTCTGAGCTCAAAGGCCAGTTTTTCCACCTTACTGATGATGATCTCTTTCATCCTTATGATATCTATGGTGTCATTTTCGAAGGTACTCTCCGAGCTGATCGACTTCCGCTCTGAGTATTGCTGCACCGGCCTGTTATCGATGCCATTGGCCTTTTTCCACAAGAGGATGCCGTTTTTTCCCATGAGTCTTTCCATCATCTCCGGCGGGATGCTGTTCAGCGTGCCGATCTTCGAAACCCCCATGGAACGAAGCAGCTGATAGGACTTATTTCCTACCATCGGGATCTTCCTTATTGAAAGCGGGGCAAGAAAGGGCTCCACCTCCGGCTGCAATACCTGCAACAGCCCATTGGGCTTTGCTTCTCCTGTGGCGATCTTGGATACGGTCTTGTTCACCGACAAGCCAAAAGATATGGGCAGCCCGGTATGGTCAATAATGCGCTTGCGCAACTCCTGTGTCCATTTTAACGAGCCGAAGAAGCGATCCATGCCGGTGATGTCCAGGTAATGTTCATCAATGGAAGCCTTTTCGTACAGGGGTGCCTGCTCGGTGATGATCTCCGTGACCATTCCCGAATATTTTGAATACATCTCCATGTCGCCCCGCACGATGATGGCATCACTGCACAGCTTCCGGGCCATCTTCATGGGCATGGCCGAATGTACCCCGAACTGCCGCGCCTCATAGCTGCAGCTGGCTACCACCCCACGGTCGGAAGTGCCACCGATAATGACCGGCTTGCCCATCAGACTGTTGTTCATCAGGCGTTCCACCGACACGAAAAAGGTGTCAAGGTCAAGGTGAATGATCTGCCTCTTGCTATTGATCATAAAAAAATAAAGAAAAACTTGCTTTTAATAAATCAATTGTATTACCTTTGATTAGAATTTAATCAAATAATTGATTACAATATAATCATTAATTCATAAACAAAGCAAGTTTTTTGACATTTTTTTATAGTACTTGAAATACTTAAAATACTTGGAGTACTTAGAATGGTATTGATTATGGATTGTTTTTTTACACAAAGGTCACAACGAAAACTACTTGGTGTTCTTCGTGAAACTCTTTGCGATCTTTGTGGTAAAGAATAACTTAAAACTTAAAATTTAAAACCATAAGTATGTTTTTCAGTTCTAACATCAAACTCCTCCGCAAGCGCCGGGGCCGCACACAGGACGACGTAGCACACGCCCTGGAAATGAAGCGCTCCACGCTGAGTGGTTACGAAAACCAGGTAGCCCAGCCGGGTATAGACTCCCTGCTGGCTTTCTCAAAATATTTTAACATCGCCATCGACACCCTCATCCGTGTCGATCTGTCGGAATTGTCGGAAAGTCAGCTTTCACAGGTCGAACGTGGCTTCGATATTTATTTGAAAGGTAGCAAGCTCAGGGTGCTTGCCACAACGGTCGACAATGACAATAACGAAAATATCGAACTGGTCAATGAAAAAGCATCTGCAGGATATACCCATGGCTTTGCTGATCCTGATTTCATCAGGGTACTTCCCACTTTTCAGCTTCCTTTTCTTTCGAGAAGCAAGAAATACCGTGCTTTTCAGATTAGCGGTGATTCGATGATACCTATCCCTGATAAGTCCTGGGTAACCGGTGAATATGTCGAAAACTGGTCACTACTCAGGACCAATTACCCTTATATCGTCCTGACCATCGATGATGGTATCGTGTTCAAAGTGGTGGAAAATCGCATCAAACAAGATGGAAAGCTCAGGCTTATCTCCCTGAACCCCCTGTTCGAGACATACGAAATTGAAGCTTCCCAGGTAAAAGAAGTGTGGAAGTTCGTGCATTACATCAGCTCCGAAATGCCTGAAGCAAATATGCCCAAAGAAAAGCTTATGGAAGAGGTGCAGTCGCTCAAAAGACAGGTACTGGCCATACAAACCAAACTCAGCCTCTGATCCACTCTATGTTTGCTATCATCGACGTAGAAACTACCGGGCTGAATGCTGCATCTGAAAGGATAACAGAAATTGCTGTCTACCTTTATGACGAACATCGGATCACCGGGGAATTCCAGACCCTGGTGAATCCTGAAAGACGCATTCCCTATCAAATCACCGCTTTAACAGGCATCAGCAACAGTATGGTTTCAGATGCACCCCGTTTTTGTGAAATTGCTAAGAAGATAGTTGAAATCACAGAAGACAGGATCATCGTAGGACATAATGTAGGCTTTGATTATCGTTTTCTCAGGCATGAATTCAAAAGGCTGTTTTATGAGTACAAAAGGAAGACTTTATGTACGAAGCAGCTCAGCAGAAAGCTTCTCCCTAAACAGAGATCATACGGACTTGGATCATTATGCAATGAGCTCAGAATAACAAATCAAAGCAGGCACAGGGCTGGAGGGGATGCAATGGCCACACTAAAGTTGTTTCAGCATCTGCAATTGCTTGAGGAAGATGTCCTTAAACTCTCTCTGAAAGGACTTAATTCCAATCTGAGCAGAAAAATTGTGGAAACACTTCCTGAAGAAACAGGAGTTTATTATTTCCTGGATGATAAGGGGCAGATCATTTATATTGGCAAGAGCCTGAATATCAGAAGCAGGATACTGTCCCACCTTAGCAATAACAATACTAAAAAAGCCATAGAAATGCGCGATATGCTGGTAGATATTCACTGGGAGCTCACCGGAAGTGAATTGATCGCGCTACTATTGGAATCGGATGAGATTAAGCGTTATAAGCCTGTCTTTAACCGCTCACAGCGCAGAACAACATTCCAGTACGGTTTGTTTAGCATGTGCGACCTGAAGGGATATAAATGGCTTCAGACCAAACGGATCACAGGTGATGATGTTCCACTTACATCATATACCACACAGAATGAAGCCAGGGCACATCTGCAGTTCCTTGTGGATGAATACAATCTGTGTCAGAAATTATGCAGTCTGTATCCCGCCAATACAGCTTGTTTCTATCATCAGATCAATCGATGCCTTGGCGCCTGTCTGGGCAAAGAACCTGCCGGAGAATACAATATACGCGTACAGGAAGCCATTGAAAAGTACATCTACCGGGAAAATAATTTCTTTGTGATAGACAAGGGGAGGAGGGATGATGAAAACACCATTGTCAAAGTCTGTAACGGGATTTACCAGGGTTTCGGCTATATTAAAAGCACATCAGCAGGGGATCAAAAGCATATGGATGATTGTATCAAACCATATGCTGACAATAAGGATGTGCAGGTGATCATCAAGGGGTATCTGCGGAAGCATCCGGAAATAAAAATCATAAGGTGTTAGGTGTTCCACCTACGCTAAGCGTTCCTACGCTGAAGCTTCGGTGGACGCGGTGGGTTAAATCTATGAATATCCGGTGATAAAAAAGTAATTTATAATCTATTTAAATATAATAATATATAGTTTTGTAAATATTATAATTCGATCTATTACTTTCACTAATTGTCAAAACAATAAAGAACTATGAAAACACTGTACATTCTTTTACTATTAATTGCGACTTCTTCCTTCACGGTCAATTCGCAAACTTTCTTTTTAGAGGACTTCAGCGGTGGGGTTCCCCCAACAGGGTGGAGCATCGACGCCCATGCCGGCAACTGGAGTGCCAATCCATCAGCCAATGCAGGCGGAACAGCACCTGAAGCACGCTTCTCATGGGATCCCTCATTTGTAGGCGATTCACGCCTCATCTCGGATACAGTAGACCTCACAGGGTATACCACGGTATCTTTCAGCTTCAATCACATGATCGACCATTACGGTGGTGCATACACCGTAGGCGTAGCGACAAGGTCAGGTGGTGGTGACTGGAGCAGCGTATGGGAACTTGTAAACCCTTCCAGCGTACCTGCTGAAGAAGTTGGGATCAGTATTAACAACAGCGATGTTGGCCAACCCGATTTTGAGATCTGCTTCTACTTCTCAGGTGATTCCTACAATATCAATTACTGGTATATCGATGATGCTAAGCTTTATATCCCGCTTGATCATGATGTAGCTACGAAAAAGATCCTTGGAGATACATATTTTGACCAGGGAGATGATTATGCAGCAAGTGCCCGCGTTAAAAATACAGGTTTAAACACTGAGAGTTTTGATGTGGTTCTTGAGATCCTGGATGTGACTACAGATGACCTCTTGTTTACTGACACCCAGGCTGTCACTTCACTGGCAGCAGGAGCAGAAACAACAGTCAATTTTGCAAGCTATGTGCTTCCCTATGAGAATTTCGTTTATGATGTGGTCATTGCGACCGACCTTGACGGCGACATGGACACGTCAAACAATATGAAAAGCAAATACATCTATACTTATACTTCAGAAAGGGGCATGGTTGTAATAGAGATCGCTACCGGAACCTGGTGCGGCTACTGTCCGGGAGCAGCCATGGGTGCCGATGACCTGATCGCAAATGGTAAAGACTGTGCCATCATGGAACATCACGGTGGTGATTCATATGAAACCGTCGATTCAGATGCAAGGATAGATTATTATGGTATTACCGGTTATCCGACTGCAGTATTCGACGGACTGGAGCAATTCGTAGGTGGAAGTGCCACGCAAAGCATGTATCCAAATTATCTGCCGCTTTATGAAGCAAGGAAAGAGATCAGATCTGCTTTCAGTATCGCTATGTATGGCGGAATAGTTACGGATGAAGATTATACTGTATTGGTAAGCATCGACAAACTGGCCCCAGCCATGAATGAACACGTGGTGCTTCATGTAGGACTTACGGAATCAGAGATTCCTGAAATCTGGCAGGGCCTTGATCACCTGAACTTTGTAACACGGCTGATGATGCCTGATGCCAACGGAACTGTTGTTGATGTTGTCAACAATAGTTTTATAGAAGTTGAGCATACATTTACTATTGATCCGGGCTGGGATGTTATGCATTGTGAGCTGGTTTACTTTCTCCAGGATACTGATACCAAAGAAGTACTGCAGGGTGGCAAAGTGATGGTGAATGACCTCCTCCCGGTCGGCATTGATGAAGCTATTGAAGAAAGTGGCATTGTGGTTCATAATATTTACCCGAACCCCTTCAGCAATGAAACAAATATCAATTTCAGTATTGCCAGTTCAGGAAATGTGCTGATTACAGTACATGATATGACAGGCAGGGAAGTGGCTGTACTTGCCAATGAAGAAATGATGGCAGGCGAGCAGCAAATCCGCTGGGAAGCTGGCGCAGATGTTCCAAATGGCATTTATTTCTGTACCATCAGCACCGCTGATCACAGGCTTACGCAAAAAATGATGCTGTCAAGATAATCTGCCAATCTCTCCGTCGCCATTCACTTAATGTGCGTTACGTAACATTATTGAAAATGATCCGTAAAACTGCGTAAATTAGGCTATAACGGGAATTTGATGTTGCTTTTAACGCGCTCATGATGTATTTTTACAATCCCTTCTTAAAAATTCTCATACGTTTTCAGGATTGATACATTGTGACAAGCTAATGGCCTCTGGCTATGAAGAAACGAATTTTCTATACCTTACTCACTTCTATTGGCATCGTACTATTGGTAGTTACTTTGGAAGCCTGCACAAAATGGACCCGCTATGTCATTGAAGCAGGTGATCATTCATGTGAAAAGCTAAATCAGCAACTCATGGGTGTGAATATGATCGATTTCAGTTTCAGGACCAATAACACCTGGTATTATTACGATGCTGAATCAGATGGATGGAACAAGCTCAGGGGATTCTCACACGGCCACCACCAGAATAACTCATCTGCACGCCTGACTTATAAATGCATTGATGATACCCTGCTGATCGTCGGGGCTTATTGCTATGTTAATGGTATCAGCCCGCAACAGAATGCACAGCAAAAGATTATACTTGACACCATCAGTACCAACAATGAATATCATTGCAGGATCATAAGAGAAGATGGCATGTATAAGTTTTATTTTGAAGACAAATACTGGGAGTGCCCGGCAGGGGAGGACCTGAGCTGGGGCTATAAGCTCAATCCTTATATTGGTGGCTCATTTACCCTCAGTCATGATTGGATGATGGATATTTATGATAATTGATAAAGGCCATTCTATAAGCAATTCTTTCATATTTTTTCCTATTTTATATCGTTAAACAAAGTGCTTTAATTACATCTATTCCAGTGCGATAATATATTTACTTAAAGTCTTAGTAGAACTGATCTCGCCACAAAGACTCAAAGGCACCAAGACCCACTAAACTTAAGTTTTGAATTAAGGATTATAAATTATTCACCAAGCCCCCGGAATCCGGTACCTGGAACCCGGAACCAAATGAATGCATATCAACGCGATCACGCATATGTATCAATGATGAAATGTTTCATTTACTGTTATATATTCTATTTTTGAAAAAAA
>JABMQZ010000077.1 GCA_013202965.1 Bacteroidota bacterium
ACCAAAAATTGCAAAAGAGTATGTCTTGCCAACGCACTGAAAGACAGACTGGAAGAATAAAGCACATACCCCCAGCAAAGTATATAAATCATAGGCACACCCCAACTTCCCTCATCTTTTTTCTGCAAACAATGCTATAATCGGTTTTTGGTGTTTATCATTAAGCTTAGCTGATAAAAGACGGTCATCCCGATCCCGAGTCCTCGGGAGAGGGACCCCCTGGCTCTATGCACCCGGCATACAAATAACTTTGCCCTCTTCCTGCACCATGCAAGCAGTATGAAGCTTGTTTGCTTTTTACAAATAGCCGGCAAAATGATTTTACCAGCGTATTGCAAGCTGATGGAGGTCCTTCCCCCGCCTCGCTTCGCTCCGCAGGATCAGGATGACAATTGCTGCTTATGGGCGTTGGTGCATATTCCTGTTAAATTAATTTATTCCTGTTCTAAATTAAGCGTAAGCAGGTATATGCTAAGCATTTACTAAGATCATACCGTTATGCATTTATTTGCATATCAGTTTTTTAGGTGTACAAAAAATGATGCAGATTGCTTTAAATTAATATTTTTGTTGGACTCTTGTACAAATCATTAAAACAGCCTTGAATATGAATATAGAGGAAATGAAAACCGCCCACAAAACACTGAAACATTGGTCATATGATTGGAAACCCCTCCACCGGGGATATACCGATAAGGTTTTATACATCAACGTTTCTGATAATGAGATCAGGGAAAAAGCAGTCCCGGCAGGGATGAAAGAAAAATTCATAGGTGGGAAAGGTTATGGGCTGAGGCTTCTCTGGGATGCTACCAGGCCCTACACCAAATGGGATGATCCCGAAAATGAGATCAATATCTGTTCCGGCCCTATCGGAGGAATTACCCAGTATTCAGGAGCAGGCAAATCGATCTGTGTTTCCATCTCCCCTCAGACAAATATTCCGATCGACAGCAATGTGGGTGGATTTTTTGGCCCCTTCCTTAAATTTTCAGGATTTGATGCCCTCGAATTGCAGGGAAAAGCCGAAAATGATATCATGATATACATCGACGGTGTCAATCATACAGTTGAAATTTTTGAAGCCCCACTGGAGCCCATGGATAGCCATGAACTGGTTGAGATCCTCACCGATATGTTCGCTGATGATGATAAGGACAAGAAAAACATTGCAGTGGTATCTACCGGCAAGGCTGCGGAGCATTCGATATTTGGCATGCTGAATTTCAGTTTTTATGACCCAAAGCGCAAGAAGGTAAGGCTTAAACAAGCCGGCCGTGGCGGAATAGGTACTGTTTTCCGTAATAAAAAGATCAAGGCTATTGTATGTAAAATCCCTGGTGTAAAGGGGAATCTGAATGATGTAGAGGATCTTCAGGCCATCATGGAAAGGGGTAAAACCTTTAATAAAGAGATGCGTGAGCTGGATGATGACCAGGCAGAAATGAGGACCAAAGGTACTGCCCATCTCGTAAACATTATGAATGATTATGACCTTCTTCCGGTCCATAATTATAAATTCGGAAGCCATCCCGAAGCCGATGCCATCCATGGAGATGTATGGAAAGCACGGTTTACACAGGGTATTCCTGACGGATGTTGGATCGGATGCAACATGGCCTGTGCCAAGGGTGTGGATAATTACCTTGTCAGGACGGGTCCCTATGCCGGACAAAAGGTGATCGTTGACGGGCCTGAATACGAAAACGCCGGTGGCCTGGGCTCAAATTGTGGTATTTTCAACCCCGATTATGTCATTGAAGCCAACTTCTACTGCGATACTTATGGCATTTGCACCATCACCTGGGGCACACTGCTGGCATTCGTTATGGAATGTTATGAAAATGGCATATTGAATGAAGAACGCACAGGAGGCCTGAAGTTGAATTTCGGGAATGCCGATTCAGCCATGGAACTCTTGCACCAGCTGGCAAAAGGTGAAGGATTCGGACTGATTGCCGGACAGGCAACTCGCAAAATGAAAAAGATATTTATTGAAAAAGGCTGGGGCGATCCTGATTTTCTGCAGGATATCGGAATGGAAAACAAAGGCCTCGAGTACTCAGAATACGTTTCCAAAGAATCGCTGGCTCAGCAAGGTGGCTTTGCCATGACCAACAAAGGCCCCCAACATGATGAAGCATGGCTGATATTCATGGACATGGTAAATAATCAGATCCCTACATTTGAGGATAAAGCCGAAGCATTGCATTATTTCCCAATGTTCCGTACCTGGTTTGGCCTGGTTGGCCTTTGCAAGCTTCCCTGGAATGATGTGGAGCCCGAGAATAATGCTGAAACCGATGAACCTGCAAAAGTTCCTGAGCATGTTGATAATTACGTTACCATTTATACGGCTGTCACAGGTAAGCCTTTCAGCAAAGAAGAAATGATAACCCAGTCAGAGCGTGTATACAATTTCCAGAGGATATTCAACCTGAGAAGAGGATATGGAATGAGAGCAAATGATGCCCAACCCTATCGCGCTGCCGGACCGGTTACTAACGAGGAGTACGAATCAAGGGAAGAACGTTACGACAAGCAAATGAAAGAGCTGATCGGAGTGGATCCGGAAGGCAAAAGTACGACCGAGAAAAATGCAATTATGCGTAAATACCGGGAAGAGCAATATGAATTGCTGCTGGATGCAGTATACCAGCGCAGGGGATGGACAAAAGACGGCGTTCCTAAAATCTCACACCTCAAGAAGCTCGGAATGGATCTTCCGGAATTGATTGAGATCGTTGAAAAGTACCAGTAATCAGGATTCGAGTCCAGGACGACAGATATTAAATATAAAAGATAATAAACCAGTTCACAGCAGAGTTATAAGATATAAAAAGATCATTGCATGAAAACCAACGGATTTCTCATCATACTTATAGTATTATTGGGGCTTGGACTAACGTCCTGCTCTACTACTACAGAAACAACCACCAATACTAATCATACGAAGCAGGTTCAAAAACTGCAAATAGCTCAGCAAAATATCCAGGAAGGAAGTGAAAGATCAGGCCTTTCTGCTGATGAAATGCATAAACTCAATGATTATGCAAAGAACAAAGCACACATGGCCTGCAAAATTGCAAATATTGATAAATCGGCATCACAGGCATTAAGCAATGTAGCTGAAGATGAATTAAAAGAAAGTATTATTGCCCTGGATGATAAACTTACAGCCCTTAGTCATGAAATTGAGGCCTATTGCAATAATGAAGATCGGAAAAAATTTTTCCGCCATGCTTATAATCAATATTATCTGGCCTGTAAGCAGTGAGGTGAATGATTTGCTGAATTAAAAACTCAGTCTCCTGGTCTCAATTCACACAGTCTCAAAGTCTCAAAGTCTCAAAGTCTCAAAGTCACTCAGTCACAAAGTCTCAAAGTCTCACAGTCTCAAAATCTCAAAATCTCTCACTTCAGCTGAACAAATAAATCTTTATTATTTATATTTGTAATCCGTTATGTATATCTTTGCATAACGAAAATTGGGAATTTCCAAATGGGAAAAAGAGGGAAATCAAACCGCTTCAATGTGCTATTGAATTACAAGCTCTGGTTGTCATCCATGAGCGGCGAAGGAATTATCTCCGGAGAAGTCTATACCCTGCTCCTTGAGATCAAGGACAAAGGATCCCTAAAAGCTGCCACAGAGACGACAGGTTTGAGCTACCGGAAAGCATGGGGTGACCTTAAGAATGCGGAATCACTCCTGGGCTATGAACTCACTCATAAAACAAGAGGCGGAAAAGATGGCGGCCGGTCAGTGCTGACATCACAAGCTCATAAATTGCTGGAAGCCTATGCTGCGCTGGAGGAAAAACTGGATGATGCCGTTGAAGAAGCATATCGTGAGCTTAAAAAGAAAATGGAGAGCTGAAAGGCCTTAAGGTATTAAGGTATGATCGAAAAAGACCATAAGCAGATATTCATTGGCATTGACGACACCGACAATGAAGAGAGCCGGGGCACCGGCTTCCACTCCAGGGAGCTTGCACACTTGCTTGAAAACAGCGGGCATGCTATCGTAGATGGAATTACCAGGCACCAGCTTTTTGTGCATTCGCTTATCAGGTATACTTCTCAAAACAGTTCGGCATGCATCGGCTTGCTTACTGACGATATCCCACTGATCACTGAAATATGCGAACAGTACCTGATGAAAAACAGTGCTCCCGGGTCGGATGCAGGACTTTGCATCTCTACTGTAACAAAAGTAACGGAACCCATTATCATATGGGGCCATTCAGCCAAGGACACCATCCTTGATATGAAGGGGGCCATCCGTATGGCCAAAGACAAGGACATTTATCTGCGTGGCTTTACAGGTAATCATGAAGGGATCATCGGGGCCCTGGCTGCTGTTGGATTAAGGGCAGATGGAAACGACGGAAGGTTTATCTGGCGAAAAGGCCGGAAAGAGCTGAGGGAGCTTAGTCCCGGAATTATTTCAGCAGAAAAACTCATCGAAGAGTTGGAACTTGAAGCCATCGCCTCAAGAAATGGCCAGCAGCCGGAACCTTCAGACAGAATCTATATCAACGAATGGGTTCGTCCCATTTTAAAGAATCATAAAGCAGTATTAATCGCTGATAAAACCAATAATACACATGAATATGAATGGAAACTTACCTCAAAAGAGATCATTCGCTCTATCTCCTGACAGGAAACTGGCTCTTTTGCTTGAAATCCTGCTTTTAATGATGGCCGGTGCCCTTGCCGCCTTTATGCACTTTAACATAAGGATCCCGCTAAATATTCCCGGCCATCACGGGCTGGAGTTCATGGCAATCTTTGTACTGGTACGATTGACCTCAAACATCAGGTTCGCAGCAACAGCTTCCGTACTTGGCGTAGGGATCCTTTTGCTTATACCAGGTATTGGAACATCTTCTCCTATGCATAGTTTAAGCTACTTGCTTCCCGGCCTGATGCTGGATGCATTCTATCAACTGAACAAAAAACAAATGCACCTGCTATTTTTTACTGCCTTAATTGCAGGGATATCTTATATGTCCATTCCTCTCAGCCGTTGGTTCATACATATATTTACAGCTTACCCATATATGTCATTCATTAAATTCGGGACGGCATACACCCTGATGAGTTTCTTCTTATTTGGTATGCTCGGAGGTATGCTTGGCTATGGACTGAACAGCATAAAATCATCTTTCACTAAAAACAAATAATCAATCTGACAAAATGAGCAGTAAAAGAAAAATTATCTGGCAACTACGGATCGTAATTATTATTATGATGCTGAATGTGGCATGTAAAAAAGACAATGAAGTGATTGTCCCTCCCAGCATTATGATCATGAATGAACAGGGATATATCAGTTCAGATACATCAATCGCTCCCGGGAGCGAGATCCGTTTGAAAGTTATGATGCAGAAAGGCGACCTTAACATCACAAATTTCCTGATCGATGTATATACTGATGAGATGCAGCATTATTTTGATACGGGCATGAATGTGTCCTATCTTGAATGGCAGGGAATTTTTATTAAAACCTCAGCAGCAATTGAAGAGTGGAAGTTCATCGTCCGCGACCGGGATGGGAATTCCTCTTCAACGAGCCTGATGATCAGCCTTGACACCAGTGGCAGCTACCAGCCATTGCAATACTATTCCCCTGTTTTGCTTGGTGCCCAGGACAATGAACAAGAAGGTGGTTGCTTTAACATTAGCGACAGCAGCATGCATTTTCATGTTCAGGTGGCCGAAGACACCGCCCTCCAATCAGGCATTGACTTGATATATTATTATAGTCCGGAAGACGAGAACACCATCGCTTCTCCCGGAGCCAACATTGAAGATGACATATTTACTGTAAATCCTGCCAACTGGACCATTAAAAACACCAGCCGCTATATAAAGATTTCTATCACGCCGCAAGAATTCCTGGAAAGCATGAATGACAGCATCATCATTGCCAATTATGATGAAGGCGAAGCGAAGAGAAAAGCAAAAAAACTCAAAAAGGACGACATTTATACCTTCAGGACACAGGACGGAAGACTTGGAATGTTCCTGGTAAATGAAGTAAGCGGCACCACAGACGGCAGTATAAATATCAGCTTGAAAACACAGCCATAATTGATCAGAAGCAGGGAATATTTATTACTGGCATTCATTCTGATCGGGATGAATCTAAAGGGTTTTGCCGATGGCGAGCTTATATTCAGCGGCATAGTGAGGGATGCTTTCGACAAAAACGTTCTGGCTGATGTCAATGTAGTGATAGAAGAACTACAGCTGGGAACAGCCACAAGCCCTAAAGGAGTGTTCACCTTTTCCAGGCTCTCCCCCGGAACCTATACTTTAAAGATCACCCATATAGGTTTTCATGATTATACCACAACTATAAATCTTGATACCGGCAAAACGGAGCAGACATATTTCCTGAGTCCGGAAGTGGTGGAGATCGACCCTGTCACCATTACTGCAACACTGAACAAAAGAAAGATCTCCCGTATACCCGGAAGGGTTGCGGTGGTCCAGGAAAAGAAGATCGAACTCCTTCCTGCCAACAATACGGATGATCTTTTACTCGGCATCGCCAATGTACATGTGAACAGGCCCTGGGGCATATTTTCCAAGGGTGCCAGTGTAAGCATGCGCGGTTTACCGGGAAGTGCACGCACGCTCATATTGCTGGATGGAGCCCCGATGAACAAGGTGGCCGGTGGTACTATAAACTGGAACTTTCTTGAGCCTTCCGATGTGAAAAGCATTGAAGTTGTAAAAGGTCCTAATTCTGCACTCTATGGAAACAATGCCATGGCCGGCGTAATCAGTATAAACACCAGGAGACCGGAGAAAACAATCGAAGGAAGGGCCAGAATTTTTGGTGGTTCTCTCGGAACATACGGAGGGTCTGTTAATTTAGGCGGGATAAACCTTAAGCAGGGTCATGGGTTTTACTGGACTTTGAAGGGCTTTTTGAGGAATGGCGACGGTTACATTATTGAACCGGAAGAAACCCGGGATTCCACAGATGCAAAAGTGTATCTCAAAGAGCATAATGCGGGCATGTTGGCAGGATACCGCTTTGATGCCAATAATGCACTGGATATAGAATACCGCTATTATAACGGAAAGCATGGGACAGGAACCAAAGTTTATGAGGATGAAGGTTCTTTTGACCAATACCGAAGTCACCTTGTCCTTTCAAATTATAATGGGCAGCTGGGCAAGTACAAATTGAATGCACGGATCTATTATCAACTGGAAAATTTTGAGAGGCAGAGTGAAAGCATGAATAGTACCGGCAAATACAAGCTCTCTGATACCAGGTCGGTAAAGCATGACAATGGATTATGGATGAATATATCACGATCATTCTTCAAGGATCATCTTTTTACAGCCGGCTTGGACATCAAAATTGGTGACCTGGATGCAAATATCATCTATCGAACCTCAACCGATGATGCTCAGTACGGTGGCAAACTGGCCTTTGCAGGCATTTTCCTCCAGGATGAGTTCAGAATTTTCAGAAAGCTTTCAGTTATTGCAGGACTGAGGTTTGACTATGCCAGATTTTATGATGGTTTCCTTAAGGTTTATAATCCCACCAGTAATACCGGGTTTATCAGAGATATCGAAAACGTATTCAATGATGAGTCATGGAATCATTTTAGTCCGAAATTGGGCCTGCAGTATCAGATCAACGCAGAGACCGGTGTTTATGTTTCTATTTCCCGGGGGTTCATGCCCCCAAAGATCGATGACCTTGTAAAATCAGGAAAAATATCCAAGGGATTTAAGCTCGCCAACCCACAACTAAAACCAGAAAGTCTCACCAACTACGAGACAGGGCTCACCTGGATGCTTGCTTCAAAATTCTCACTTGAACCCTCAGTATATTATTCAAGGGGCCATGACTTCCAGTATTTTGTGGCAACAGGTGATTCTGTCGAAACTGGAGGTTCAGACCTGAAACCAGTACTGCAGCGGCAGAATATCACCGAAGTTGAGATTCTGGGTGCTGAGATCACCGCAACCTGGGAAATCCTTACCAACTTTGTACTCACTGCGAACTACTCCATAAACAATTCGAAAATACTGGAATTCCACGACCCCTTCAATGAAGGAAAAAATCTAACAGGTAAGGCACTTATCGAAGTTCCAGCCAATGAGGCCTATGCATCCCTAAGCTGGAAGAACAGGATCATCAATGTCATCTTCGATTGGAGGTATACCGGCAAAGAATGGTACGATGATGAGAATACACAATTTATTCCTCCTTATCATATCTTCGGCATGAAATTAGCCAAGACCCTTAAAGAAGGAATTGGATTCACCTTAACGGTACAGGATATCTTTGATAATGTGACCATCGACCGCAAGGGAAAGCTTACACCGGGACGCTTTATTATCGGGGAAGTATTTTATAAGTTTTAAGGGCATTGGGCGTTGGGCATTATTAATCATAAGAGGAACTCGGCACTTCCTACCTTCTCAGCTCAAAATTCTCCCCGAGGTAGACTTTACGTACATGTTCATCATCTGCAAGTTCCTGTGAAGTACCTGCCTTCAGGATACTTCCCTCGAACAATAAGTAGGCCCGGTCAGTGATACTGAGGGTTTCATGGACATTATGATCGGTAATCAGCACCCCAATATTTTTTTCAACCAGTTTGGAAACAATGGTTTGAATATCTTCTACAGCAATGGGATCCACACCGGCAAAAGGTTCATCCAGCAGGATAAATAGAGGGTCAACAGCCAGGGCCCTGGCAATTTCCGTTCTCCTTCTTTCGCCTCCGGAAAGCTGGATGCCATAGCTCTTGCGTACCTGCTGAAGACCAAATTCTTCTATGAGGGATTCAAGGCGCTCTTTCTGCCCGGATTTTGAGAGTTTTGTAAACTGAAGCACGGCACGGATGTTATCTTCAACACTCAGTTTCCTGAATACAGATGCTTCCTGTGCCAGATAGCCAATTCCTGTCTGAGCTCTCTTGTACATAGGATACTCAGTGATATCGGTCTTATCGAGAAAGACTTTGCCGGAGTATGGCTTAATCAGTCCAACAATCATGTAAAAGGAAGTGGTCTTTCCTGCGCCGTTAGGACCCAGCAGTCCAACGATCTCACCTTGATTCACATGAAAGGAAACATCCCGGACAACTGTCCTTTTACCATATTTTTTTATAAGGTTTTCAGTTCTTAACTTCATATTCTCATCAAAAATAATTAAAAAGACAGTGCTGCGGATATAAACACTCCGAAATTTCTGGGTTTGTCTTCATCGCGATAACTTAATCGCCAGATCGCATCCACCCTGATAAACTTAAATATATTTTCCACTCCTACCCCAGCCTCATAATATGGGGAGGACATGTCTATCTGTATGCCCGGAAACTCATTATATTGTTTATTTTCCTCAGACAAAGTTCCTAAGAGTACTCTTCCGTGTACAACGCCCCTCCACTTGAGTTTTCTCATCAGAGGGATGTGATTCAGAAAGAAGCCATCAAAATGGTGGGTATAATAAAGGCTGACATACTGGTCATTGATAAATTCATAATAGTTCATCAGGTTATAGGCATATTCATCGAAAAGGAAAGTTTCATTGGCAGGCTGCAGTTTCAGCAGCGGGTATGGAAGTGTGCCCCAGATCTTTCCTGCTTCCAGGATATATTTCGACCATCCTATGGATAAAACATTAAACCACTGTTTCATCTGAAACTGCAGCCGGTGGTATTCAAATTCACTCCCAAAAACACCTGGCAGCCCGTAAGCATACTGCAACTCAAAAATGGGGTACTTCGTGCCAATGGTGATGCGTGTAAAATCACCCAGTATATATCTTTCCTTATAGGCCCAGCGCGTTTTGACAGCTATTTCTGCAGAGATGATATTATCCTCAATGATTGTTTCTCCTTCTTCCGGATGTACAATGAATTGCGAATTACCGACAGGGAATAGTTTTCGATGAGAAAGAGTAAAAGTGTTTGAAAATCCTGTGATCCATTCATGCTCATAGGATGTTTCATATTGTTCAAGCATGGATAGTTTATTGGCCGGGTTTCTCCTGAAAAAGACTGCGAAAAAATTTTCCTGGCTGAAGGCATCCTGGCTTTGTCCCAGTTGAACCATATCATAGAAGTAAGATCCGCTCAGGGCTCTCCTCGGATTATTGTCAAACATATATAAAAAGCCCAGGCCATATTTCAAACGCTGATCCAATGTGCCGTATGCTATATGACCATCCAGCATAAGTTTATTACTGAACTGATTGCTTGTCTGGCCGCCTAACCTGAAACGCGCTCCTTCGATCGCATTAAAACTCAATAGTTTATAATAAGGCCCCAGCTCAAAATTCCCCCAGATATAATAGCCACTGACCAGCATATATGCTATATCCACATAAGTATCGAAAATCGGAATACTTTTGATTGAATCGATCATTTCATAGATACCTATTTCTCTTACAGTAAGGCTGTCGTGACGGGTAATTCCCCAGTAGGCATCGCCCTTTTCATTGGCATCATCCTCTACAATCACATTGACCGGTGTTTTATAAAACTTATCATCTCTGGCCTGATTGAACACAAAGTTCCTCGAGGAAGTTGACCTGTGGCCAAACACACCAATTGTTTTGGATTTCCTCGTAAGATTAAAATCCCCCATCAGATAATCTTTTGTAAGTATCCAGTATTTACTGTCAATCAGGCTGTATTCCTGCCTTACGACTCCTGCACTCACAAAATTAAGGTTCACATCACGGGCAAGTTCCATTTCCACCTTTTTTACTGCGAAGGTGGTGTCATGAACCCAGAAAGTGCCTGAAAATGTAAGTTCCTGCTTCCTGCGAGGCTTAAACATCAGGTGGTAACACCATTGATTATCAATGAACATGCTATCGACCAGGTAGTACCTGTAATAGGATAGGCCAAAGTTTGCTACCGGTGACACAAAATTTTTCTGGAAAAGGGTAATATAATTGTCATAAATATTCACATTGGCATTCAGGTCTCCCAAAAACTGTGTAATACTCTCATTTTCCACTCCCGAGAGTTTGGAAGCCTTGATAATCTCGATCTGCTCCCTCGGACTTCTGCGGTAATACATATCCGACATAGTTTCCGAGAGAAAAACAGGTAAATAAGCTTTGCCGTTCACTGTAGAGGTATCCATATAATTAAAGATAAACTTGAACGGCCTGATCAATCTTCTTTCCTGCAGCTTCTCAGAAATGTTGTTCGCATCAAACTGCACTTTTGTATATACTTCATTTTCGAAGGCATCATACTCCTTCTTGTTGTTGATTTCTTTATTCTCAATCACTTTTCTGAGCAAAACTTCAGCCGGATTTTCCCCCGGCAGTACCACAACTTCTTCTAGCAGTATTTTATCCGGATCCAGTGTAAAATCCACATTCTGAAAAATACCGTGTGTTATTGGAAAGGATTTTGAAATATAACCTACATATGATGCAGTGAGAGAATCTCCTGGCGTATAGGTCTCAATGGCATATTGGCCTTCAAAATCGGAGGTCACCCCAATGGTCGTACCCGGAAAGTAAATATTCACAAAGGGAATGGGTTCAGCGGTAGAGGAATTCGTTATGGTGCCCATGATCTTGGTGATCTGGCCATAAGCAGGCAGGGTCAATAAAGCCCAGACAATCAACAGGGAGAATGGAATCCGTACTTGTAAGATTAATTTCATATCATGGATACTCTGCCGGATGATATTTTGCAGCTTAATTCTTTTATTATATCACACATTCAAGCTGATTGCAGAACATCCCAAAATTCAAGGGCCCTGCGCACGTGTGGAATGATGGCAGACAATAGGCGCTCATTCATCATCTGCCTGTACTCATTATATTTTTCGAC
>JABMQZ010000078.1 GCA_013202965.1 Bacteroidota bacterium
CCATTGCCACCCTGGCCTACCAATTTTCACGCACTGCACCCCTGAAAACAAAACCTGCCGACAATGTTTTGGTGAGGCTGTGTACCATCGAACTCAACCGAAGCAGGCCAATACAACACGACAGCTTAAGTCAATCATTTGTAAAAGACATCACGGATTGGGGAAAATATGCAATAACATTTATCTCTGGGATTACACCATCAACTTCAACCATTCCGTTTCTCCTTTTCCCAACCTGCATGTGCTGCAGCCCAACCTGCAGTTCTTTTATGAGAATAATGTCAGCATGCAATTCCCGCAATCCAATCTTCAGGCGGGCCATGAATTCGTTGAGTTAAAGGCTAAAATGCTTTCAGGATTGATGTGGGACCCTTATTTAGATGTTGATTCCCTGAAGAATGATTTTTATGAGCATTATTATCAGGATGCAGCTCCCTTTATGAAGGCATATGCTGATCGTATGGAAAATGAGTTGATCAGCTCAGGCAAAATTCTGTATATATACGAACCACCCAACAACCACAGCGATGGTTATTTATCAGCTGAGAACGTTGCAGCATATAACAAATTATTTGATCAGGCTGAAGCCGCTGTAACGGATCAATCGGAAATACTGAACAGGGTTCAAGTTTCCCGTCTGCCATTGCAATACGCCATGATGGAAATCGGGAAAAATGATATGTTCGGCTCACGGGGCTGGTACGATGAAATCGATGGAAAGTTCATTCTCAGGCAGGACATGAAAAAAACCCTGGAAGACTTTTACAGTGTTTGCTCTTCCAACAACATTCCGACCCTGAATGAAAAAAGTCTCACTCCGGAAACTTACTACCAGAGTACCCTTCGATTTATTGATGTAAAGGTGGAAGGTAACCTGGCCTTTCGAAAAGCGGTAATCGCCTCCCCTCTCCCCGCAGAAAAATATGCGAAAGGCAATCCGGATATACTCACCGATGGCGTGCAGGGTGCCCATGACTTCAATGTTCACTGGCTTGGTTGGTGGGGTAAAGATGCTGTGATCACTGTTGACCTGGAAGAAATGATCAATCCGGAAAAAATAGAGATCGGAAGCCTTTGGGATGGTAGAAGCTGGGTTCTCCATCCTGCCTCTGTCAGCTGCCTGGTTTCAAAACAAGGTGACAAATTTGTCAAGATCGGAACACTTGAGGTATCAGGTGATCAAGAGTTTGAAGAAGTAACACGGAAGTTTACTTTTCATCCGGATATTGGAGAAATCCGATACGTAAGATTTGATATCAAAGGAGCAGGAGCACTTCCAAAGTGGCATGCCTCGGAAGGGGAGCCGAGTTGGTTTTTTGTTGATGAGATCACGGTATTTTGATTGCGCGATTGAGGAGATTGAGCGATTGAGCGATCCTTCGACAGGGCTCAGGACAGGTTATTCGAAGCTTAGCAGCATTTTCTCAACTGCCAAATTTATAATATCCTGATAGGATACGTCAACTTCAGGAAGAAAATATCAGCCTGCTGTTGAGGTTTTTCAGGCAGGATCTCCTGATCGCGTGTATAGATAAGGTAAACGGCGCCAAAAGGAGGTTTGAAACGCCATCCGAACAAGCCGTAAACATAAATCCGCTCAATGTTAGTGCTGTTTTGTGCAAATACTTTTACCCAGAGGTCCTTCGTGAAATAATACTGGGCAGAAATAACATTAATAAGCCTTGTGCTATTGGTGGTATCCGGTGTGAAATTTACATAATTGGATGAAAGTTCCATGGAAAATTTGTCTGACACCTTGAAACTGATATCCCCTGTTATCAAATAAAAATCACGGTCAAAATTTTTTCCAAAAGTGTATTTCAAGCGAGCACTGGACCATTCATCTGTATTATAACCCAGGCTAAACGAATGTTGATGATTGTAATAATCTTTCTCATCCAATTTGTATTCATTATTATAGGAATAAGTGATGTTGAACTTATTCCGGAAATAAAAGTTAATATATTCGGTTAAATACCAGCTTCGTAAGGCTCCTTTCTGGCTCCAGAATATATTATTGGCAGAAACGACCTGTATATATTCAAATACTTTGTTTTGCAGCCACCATCTGTATTCAACATCACCATCCAGTTCACGTCGGTCATCGTCGTGGATAAAACCGGTTTCATTGATATTTTCCATGAAATTATCCCCAATATCGGTATACCTTATATGATAATGGTAAATGTTATTCTCACGGGCAAAACGCAGGAAGAAGGCACTTGAGGACCAGAAATCGCCGGGGAAGCTGGTAACAAACTGGCCTGTCAGCCTCCATTTCTCACCAAGGTTAAACAGGTAATCTCCACTGATAGACCTGGAGTAGCCATTATTCCATGTTTTATCAGCATATGTCAATCCCACCATGGAGGATTTAAGCACATCTCTTTTCACACGTGCTGCGGTGAAGAAGGCCGGAGGCTCGTCATCTTCCTCAATTTCAAGGCTTCTGACGCTTAATACATTAAAGTTATAAGCTCCGACTTTACCACTGAGCTTCCCTCCGAAAGCAATGTCTTCAATTCTCCGTGAATAGAAAGTACGGATACGGGTTTTATACATCTCGTTGCCTTCCAGGAAGAATAATCGCTTTTCAGGATAGCTGAGTTCATAACGGGTGAGGTTGATCTGCACCTGGTCGGCTTCGACAGTGGCAAAATCAGGATTAATTGTAATGTCGGCAGATGCGTTCGAACTGATCTGGAAGCGTACATCCCCGCCAAGCGATGGAGTGAATTTATTATATGTCTCATTAAAATCATTGTTCTCGTAACGCAGGGTTGAATATGGGAAAAGAATAAGTCCCATTTTTCTTGCAGGCGTTTTAACCCCTGACAATAATCCACTCTCGGAAATGCGGAAATCCTGGGTCATGCTTCCCGACCAGTATACTGTTTCAAAGTTGTTCCGGATTATCCGTCCGAAGTTAACTCCCCAATCAGTGGACCCTTTCTTATACTTGATGCTTTTGAAAGGGATGGCAAATTCTGCTGTCCATCCGTCATCATCAATTATTGCTACGCCTTCCCATTCTGTGTCCCAGTTAACATCAAGGTTTCTTCCGTCGTCAGTGATTATAAAGTCAGTTTGGCTGCCAAGGGGGTTCAATAAAAACCCATAAGCACTGCGATTATCGTTATAGGTATCTATTTGCAGCAGGACATTGTCATCACTTTTACTCAGAACATCCCGTGTCTGAATTTTGGCAACTATGTCGGCGGGGTCCTGATAGCATTTATAAGCAACGTAGATATATAAGCTGTCATACGCAAAATATACGACTGTCTTTTGAGTAGCCTTCAATCCTTTTTCGGGTTCTAATTGAATAAAGTCTACTGCACTGTCGGGAGAAGCAAAGTAATTGCTGTCGATGATCCCGTCAATTACAGGTTGTGAAGCAATTTTATATGCTCTGATTGTCTTTTGAGCATGCGTTTGAAAATAAACAACAAACAGTAAAGAAAGAATTAGAACACTTCTCGTCATAAATAAGAATCAAATTCTGTTAAACATATCCTTCAACCAAAGATAGGGAAAATCATATTTATGATAACTGACTTTTTTGCACTGAGTGCCACCTGGAGTTTAAGAGTTTGTATACTTTTTGTACCTTTAACAAAAAAAATCTTTGAAATTGATTATCCTCGGGGCAAGCACGAGGACCTCCGGCTATCTTGACGGACCCGCTGATCAAGCCAAGTTTAACCAGCCTATCAATATTTACATGGATGATGAAGGGGATAAAGCAAAATTAAAATTTTATATTAAGCTATGCATTTAAACAGGATCAAACTCTCTGTCTTTCTTTTCGTCTGCTTAACACTATTTGGATTATTCCTTGGATGGATGTATTCAAACCATGATATCACAGATGAGGAGAAGGCCGAAAAATCTACCAACGATTGGTTTTTCAAACAACGTGCATTCCCGCATGGAGAAATCAATTATGACGCCTATAAGGTGGCTTATAAGCAAGCCCACGCGATGGAGAAAGAGGATGAAACAAGAAAGTACACGGCGAACTGGAATTTTGCAGGCCCATTAAACCTTGGTGGCAGGTTGTCCGCGGTGGCCATGCACCCCACGGAGCTTTCAACTATATATGTTGGTGCAGCCAGTGGCGGGATCTTTAAAAGTATCAATGACGGGACATCATGGACACCTATCTTCGACGAGGCCATGAGCCTTTCCATCGGCGATATTGAAATAGCCCCTTCAAACCCTGATGTACTGTATGTGGGAACAGGTGAATCAAATGCAGGAGGAGGATCACTGGCATATGATGGATTTGGGGTATACAGATCATCGGATGGAGGGGGTTCATGGGAGCACCTCGGCTTAGAGGAAATTGGCAGTGTAGGCCGTGTGATGATCCACCCACAGGATGAGGATGTCGTATTTGTTGCTGCAATGGGGCGCTTATTCTCCAATAACCCGGATAGAGGGATTTTCAGGACCACCGACGGTGGAGCGAGCTGGGAAAAAGTATTATACATCTCCGATTCAACCGGGGGGATCGACCTGGTGATGGACCCCGGGAATCCGGAAGTCTTATACGCTGCCATGTGGGAGAGGATACGGAAACCTGACCGCAGGCAATATGGCGGTCCCACTTCAGGCATATACAAGACCACGGATGGAGGCGACAGCTGGACTGAACTTACCATTGGCCTTCCAAACACTAATATTGGAAGGATCGGAATAGATATTTCAGCATCGGATCCGAACATACTGTATGCCATATATGCCGATTCCATCGGATATTTTGCCGGCGTTTATAAAACTTTTGATCATGGGGATACCTGGATCCAGACCAATGATGCCAGCCTCTCCAACATGTATGTCTCTTACGGATGGTGGTTCGGAAGAATACATATTGATCCGACTAATCCTGATATTGTTTATCCTATTGGATTTGATCTCTATAAAACCAGCAACGGTGGTAGTTCCTGGTCAAATATTTCAGCCACGGTTCATGTCGATCAGCACGACCTCGTTGCCCATACCCTTGAGCATGAGAAGCTGTTTTTGGGAAATGATGGTGGCCTGTATATTTCAAATAACGGCGGAGGCAGCTGGGTCCACCTTGAAAACCTGCCCATCATGCAATTCTATACCTGTGAGGTGGATGAATCCTTTCCTGAAAGGTTGTATGGCGGCGCCCAGGACATGGGTACCAACCGTACCATGACCGGAAATACGGATGATTGGTACCGGATTTATGGGGGTGATGGCTTTTACGTGCTTGTTGACCCCCTCGACAATACATACGTTTACGCCGAATACCAGTATGGGGGACTGGCACGCTCAACCAACGGTGGCAATTCATTTACAGCTGCAACAACAGGGATAAGCCCTTCTGATCGCAAGAACTGGAAGTGCCCGGTCATATTTGATCCTGTCGACCCTTCCATATTGTATTTTGGATCCAATAAGTTATACAGGTCCGATAACAGGGCTGTATCCTGGGAAGCAATCAGCCCTGACCTGAGCAACGGGCCGGGAGCTTATAATCTCCTATACGGAACCATTACTGCTATTGCCGCTACACCTGATGACAGGGATTATATATATTGCGGAACAGATGATGGCAATGTATGGGTCAGCACTAATGCCGGGAGCAACTGGACAAAAATATCAGATGATCTGCCATTAAGATGGGTTACGAATATGGCTGTGGATCCCTATGATGCAGAAAGGGCATTTGTATGCTTTTCGGGTTATCGCTATGATTCGTACCAGCCACATGTTTTCATGACCGAGGATGCCGGCACGAGCTGGACCGATATCTCCACCGGTTTACCCGAAGCACCTGTCAATGATATTATTGTAGACCCTTCCATTGATTCCTGCCTTTATGTTGGAACGGATTTCGGTGTATATGTCAGCTGGGACTACGGAGAAAACTGGAACACACTGGGTGCAGCCCTGCCCAATGTACCGGTGGTTGATCTTCGGCTGCATGACACTCAACGTAAGCTGATCGCTGCTACCTACGGCCGGTCTATGTATACTTTCGATCTGGATGCCATTGTGGGCATTGAGGATGTTTCGGCCTTCTCATGTAGTATTCAAGTTTATCCAAATCCTGTTTCAGATGTGATGAATATTCAGTTAGCCTGTGAAGAATCCGGTAAAGTCAGAATTGAATCATACGATGCAACTGGCAGAATAAGCCGATTATTATATGTGGGGTTTCTGGATAAAGGATCAAATAAGATCAGTATTGCCGTCAGGTCGGGAGACCTCTCACCGGGCCTGAATATTATTAAGATCTCAACGCATAAGCAGGTAATCCATAAAAAGGTATTGGCTGTAAGATAGACCTACAATCAGCATTTATTCTTCTGCTTGCATGCATCTCCAGGTACGTAGTACCGGAAAGCTAAATTGGATGTAGGCAGATGGCTAAAAAGCCCTTACCGCCCTCACTTCTGATGATAAACTTCATTAATTAAGTTTTATCATTACTCCTTTTCATAGCCTGTTGCGATGTAATAAGCCGCTCTGTCAAAGAACAGCATCATCCGACGTTCAAGTTCCAGCGCCATGTATACGTCTATGGGTTTGTTCCACATCTCCTGCGACAGGGCAAATTCCCAGATGTATTTACGGTTCAGGCTGAGTGCGCTCAAGACTTCGCTCAATGAGAAACCCTCATTTTTCCTGTCCCGGCCCAGCTTCCTGTAAAACTTCTTCATGTCTTTATTGGTATAACTGTCTCCCAGCCAGTCACCGAATTGCATGATCACATCTTTATTCCTGGCAAATGCAGTTTCAGGATCGAATTTCGCATAGCTTGGCGTAGATTTTCTTGTGGTGACATCTTCCAGCCAGCGCTTGGTGATGATCTCCGCATTTTTTTCGATCAGACTGATCAGGTTATCCGACAAAAAATCACCTTTTTTATGTATCGGCCCCTTCTCTCCCACCGAGCGCGAAAAGGAATCAAGGATGGTCCAGTATTCCTGTTTGGAACTGATGAACTTTTTAATCGCATTGATATTCGATTTAAAAGCCATATCAGGCATATTGTCGAAAGGAAAAAAGTTTACTGCCGAGGCATCATCACCTGCCATAAGAACCCCATCGGTCCATTCAGTTTCAAAAGTCAGGAATAACAGGTCTCCGTATGTTTCACTATGTCCGGATTTTACATCCACCAGATCAAGGATCTCACCATGTATACCGGTTTCCTCCTCAAGTTCTCTCAGAGCGGCAAACTCAATGCTCTCTCCCGATTCAGCAAAGCCCATTGGAAGGCACCACAATCCCTTAAAAGGGTTATTTTGTCTTTTTACCAGAAGCACCTCACGGTCTTTCATAACAATATTGCAGGCAACAGGCAGAGGATTGTCATAATAATAAACATTGCAGTTTTTGCAAAAATCCCTTGGGGTATCTCCTTCATCCTTTATGCCTAATGGAGCACCGCAATACGAACAATGTTTCCTCTTTTTAGTCATTTCGAAGTATTATGATTGGGATCGGAACAAACAAAGATAACATCATTTTTCGTGATCTTCAGTCCTTGCTTTGTTTCCATATCTTGCTTTATGCCCACAATGACTTTATGATGTAATTCATCATCAGGATCGATAGATTCCGGAATAAAAAATGAATGCTTGAAGTTAAAATAACTCACAAGATCTTCATGATCACCTTTACCAAAAGCAAGATCGGCTTTATATTTCATCACCTTGATCTTCGAGAAATGCGCCTGAAGCAATTCCGCACCGTTTTTATCTGAGAACCTGCTGATCAGTGTTTCATATGGAAGGTCGATCTTCACTATTAGTCCGTTTTTCTTCAGGATACCCCTGACATAAGCTGTAAACTCCTGCATATGAGGTAGGGCATGTGTGATCGTGATAAAGACCCCGTTATCTTTCAATATTCTCGAGATATGATGTATGGCTTCGGGGAAAAAGTAGAGGGCATAGCTGCAAATAATAAGATCGAAGGAGTGATCATCCATTTGTTCGATCACTTTGATGCCCTCGCTCAGAAAGTCAGCTTTGATACCCGCTTTTTCACAGGATTGAAAATAAAACCATTCATATTCCGGATATCTGTCTACACCGATTATTTTTGCCTCAGGATGAAGCCGGCCTTTCAGGGCTTCGGTAAAAAAACCGAAACCGCATCCCAGGTCAAGAATTCTTTTTGATCCTGATAGGTTCAGGCCATTGAGTGCCTGGCCCCGGATATCCTCTCTATTGCTTAGGTGCTTTGCGACTATACCTGAAATTTCGCGATGTGTTTCAGCATTCTGAAACACCTTTGCCAATGAAAACTCTTCCCCGCTCATTTATGAAATAAATTGGTTTGTAAATATTCCCCTTTTTTAGTCACTCCTGTTCCGTCATGCAGTTTTTCGTACATTTCATAGGTGCCGTTTTGGTCAAAAATAATGTATCCTGCAGATGCACGTTTATTGGGTGCTATGTCCCATTTACCCAGAATAAGTTGGGTGAGGTCTTCTGGAGTGTTTTCTTTCAACACAGTATCCGGAGAGGCCGGTTTTACCAATTCAATATGTCGCTTCTCAGCGTCATTCCCATGCATAGGGTGCTCCTTCACCTCTTTAGCATGAACTGTGAGAGCAAAGATCATTAAGAAAACTAAAAATAATAGAGACTTAAAATGATTCATAGGGCTTCCTCCTGATTTTTAATTTGGTTTCTTAGAGTACCATACTTTCTTTAATAATACATTTTACGACATGGAATACGCAAATGATAGTATTCCTGAAGATAATACCACTTAACATATTATTAAACTATAAATATAAGCATAACATGCTTCCCATACCAGTCAAAACTGTTTAACGCGTTGTGCGGTTTGATATGTTGATAAAAATATTGATATCTTAAATGGGGAAAAGTCATGCATAATATAGAAATTCAACATGTTAGAAGTAAAATTCTACTGACAATTTCTATTCCTTAGAAAGAATTACAGTCATGTTATGAAGTGAAGAAAATGCTACATCATAGTTTCCTGACAAGCTTGTTTTTTGGGAGTCAAGTTGAAGAGACCAAGAAGCGGATGCAACAATATAATTTCCGCCAGAGGTAAATCCGAAAGACCCTCCCCCCGTCACTTTTCCTTTGCTATCAATACTCCATTGTGAACTGCTCCCGCTCCCTGAGACTTTTCCTTCAGAATTAACATTTAAGTTAAGAACAATAGTATTAGAAGAATTTTCTGCTACTCCAGTCCATGTACCCACGAGATCAGTGAGGGCATAACTAACATCAGGAGGACTAGTGGAATCGTTATCATCCTTTTTGCACGAACAGAAAATCATGACAAATGAAATAATGATTAATAGTGTTCTTGTTTTCATTTCAGGCTCCTTTCGACTATTTTATTTAAAGTAATGAACGACTTATTTCTTTCCAGTTATTTAAGTGACCAAACCGTACAACATATATAAACAACAAATATACGTAAAACATGCTCAATATGCAAGCAAAAACGGATGATTTGATTACCTCAACAACACAGATAGTATACAAAACGATTTTGGGTTTGTTTAGCTATTACTTCTGATAAAAAAAACAAAAACTCTGGAAAACAACAATATAGTTTTTCATTAACTATCTTTGTATGTAATTATCAGAAATGTGGCCTGTCCTTATCATATCAAGCTGATGTTTTTGCTGATCATTTTTGCGATGGTAATCATCGCGGGATGCAGCACTTTGGACACCGACCTGCCAAGAGGAGAGGAAGACCTTTCATTTGTCGTATTCAGCGATCTTCAACAGGGATATGGCATATATAGTATGCTTGCATCAAACATTGGAAAAATCGAGCCTGCTCCTATTGCTGCTTTTTGTTTAGGAGACATTATGCTCAGGCCAGGGAATGAATTAGAATGGCTTAATTTCTGGTATTATTCAAATCCCATCACTGAAAAAATGCCTATATATATTGCCCGGGGGAACCATGAGGGTAATGAAGCATCAGATGAGTACGCTCTTCGGCATTACGGACGGGTTTCGGGCGACAATTTTTACTATTCCATTCCACATGGGGAATTGTTGTTTCTTATCTTAGATACGGAGATCAGGGGAGAAGAAGGGAGTATCCTGGGAGAACAACTTGTCTGGATGAAGAAACTATTAGACAGTGCTGCCAAAGCTCCCGGGATAGAAAATATCTTCATATTTTTACATCGTCCCTTATACCCTCAGGGCTTTCATCAGGGATCAAACCTTTTAAATGCTGATACCCTGCATCAGATCTTCCTATTAAATAATAAGGTTCGGGTTGTTTTTTCCGGCCATGACCATTTCTTTAATTGTTATCTGAAAGATGGAATGCATTATATCACAACAGGTGGGGGTGGGGGACCATTATACCATGGATATGGCGGAGATTATCATCATTATATCAAGATTTCCATATTCAGGGAAACAAACCGGATAAACCTGAAATCAATTGGGATATTCAATGAAGTCGTTGAAGATTTTGACATATAGCCTCATCATCATGCTGGCTGTTACAGGTGAGCAAGCCAGGTCCCAGCAATGGAGCTTAAAAACTGGCATATATGAATTCACCAATATTACGACCAGGGAATTCTATGTTTTGGCTCCTGTAATTTGGGGAGGATATGATGTGTGGACGAGGTCCCGGATCAGCTTACATTTATCAGGCGGGATGGGCTACAAATCAAGAAAATATAGTGAAGACCGCCATCATCTTTACCTGATACCGTTCTTCTTTACGGCAAATTATACCTTACCCAACCCCGATGCCAGGGTTTATGCTGTAATTGGCAGTGGTTTCAGCCTTATGGGCAAGGCAGATCAAAACATGGCATTGGATAAGACGCATTATGCCATTACTTATGGTTATCATGCCAGTGGCAGTTTAAGGTTCAGGTTAAAATGCAAACCGGTACTTGCTGTTGAATTAACTTATAACCTTTTAATGCCAACCGTTACCGAAGACATAAACATCAGTGGCCTTATTATAAATTTTGGTATATGGATACCTGTTGAGCGGAATAAAGACAGAAAGGTAAAAGTAAAAAAAGATGACATCTGAAAATCAGATATTATCCCGTTATCCCCCCTTAAGAGAATCTTTCATGCATGGATAATAACAGCTTGTTTCAAACGCACGCTATCTGGGATGTGCAGTAAAAAAGATGGATGGAGATTCATAATAAAAGTCGACCTTCCTGCTTGCTTATTGAAAAGGATTACGATTTGTATAACCTGCTGAAGGGCTTGATTTCACATAGCTTACGTATATAATCAAAACTTTAAAGGATGCACGGATCTTTATGAATTTACCGATCAGGCCTTCAGTCAGCTTAATGTACTTGTTAGACTTCCTTATTTTATTATAAATACGTAATTGTAATTACAATAATTAACACAAACAAAAGGTATTATTTATTCTTCTCTTCTTATATGTCTAAGATCATGGTGAAACATCGGCCAGGCGATAATGGCTAAACCATCTGAACCATATATCGCCTAAAGTCTATTATCATAAGATCCGACAAAGATTGTTCCATCTGGGTCTATTACTGAAAATGGTAATAGTGCTGTCGCCTGTAAAATAGCTTATTATTGCGGTTTTGCCGTCAAGAATTTTTTTGGATTTCTTTTATATTTGCTGGTTTGTAGTTATGCTTCAGTTCAAAATATTCAGGATACCGGAAACATTATATTTTTCACATATTTTTATAAAAAATTATCTTATTTAATTATATCAAATGATACAAAGTCAACATGAATTGGAACATTGCCTGATCCACTATAATTAGTACCAAGGTAAGCATTAAGTGAAGCTGTTGGGATATTTGTTGTATGTGTTGCGGCTAGATTACCGTTAACATAAAACTTGACTTCAGTTGAGGTAGCTACAATCATATAATAATTTTGACTATTAACCGAAACGCCAATATTATAAAGTGTTTGAGTAGCTGATCCATTATTTACTGTTCTCGCATAAACAGCGGTTGAAGAAGCAGTTATAAACTCAATTGCATTATTCCTATCTGTTCCGTTCACAAGCCCTCTTGGCTGGTAATCACCGTATATACCAGGGTCTTCATATGCTCCGATTTTGCCTTTAAATATAAGAGTGCCATCTGATACAGAGAAACTTCTGTTTCCGTATACGAGTGCCGAGCCACTCCCTCCTGGTCCTGAGCTTACAGATAATAAAGAGGGATAACTATTTATTAAGACCGTTCCATTACCTGATACAGACTGACTCCAATCATTATTATTAGTTGCATTCAATAAATCTCTATCAAAATCATCAAAAATAACAGGAATTGGTATCCCGTTTGATGAACCCGAAGAACTAGCAGTAGTTTGAACCGTACCATCAGGAAATTTTATTCCCTCAGAAGTACTATGTATCATACCCGATACCTCTAATTTACTAGATGGGCTTGTAGTACCTATCCCCACATTTCCCTCAACCAGCAAGCCATTGGTTGGTGCTGTGTTTGTGCCTGAGTATGTTGCACCAATTACTACATTGCCTTCCACATCTAATATATTCACAGGGCTGGTAACTCCTATACCAACGTTTCCATTAATTTGAACATCTCCAGAGCCCATTTCTGATGGTCCATAAAGTAATCCTATCCTTTTTCCGTCTCTCATACAAAGAAAAGTTCCTTCATCAAGGTTATAAATGCTAAGTATGTCTAAATAAGTGTCCGCTCCACCTCCAGACTGTAAATACCAAAGATTACCACTGGTTGCACCAACTCTCCTGGATTCTAATAATATTCGTGCTTCATTATGACCGGAAATTTTAAAATAAGGCCCTGAATATGTACCTGCATCATAAAGATATATATTATTCATACTTACTCCTCCTTCAGGTATAGGATCAGCATAAAGGCCTAAATTTCCATCAATCCTAACACCTCCATCATTTTGAATTTTAAGATGAGTAGTATTATTAGTTTTAAAACTTAGAGCATAATTATCAGTATTTCCCAAAGATCTGTCTGCTCCGCCTGCTTCACCACCGTTGGAAAAATCTGCACTATTTAAAGCTAGTTGTGCCAGTGTTTTGGTTCCGGTAACAGCATCAGTAAAAGTAAAGTTGTTGCTACCATCTACATTTAAGAATGTGTTTGCATCGCCTAAGCCAAGTAAGCCGCCGGGTGAAGTGGTACCGATGCCAATATTGCCGCTATTATCAATTACTATCCCTTCGTTGTCACCATCATTTGAGAACCAGTTACCGTTTAATTGAATATTTTGAGTTGCTGTATGGTCTCCTAAATTATCAGCACTTGCACTTCCAACTATTTCCCAGTTACCTTCATAATAGTAATACCCAGGATTATTGTCGGTTTGATAAATAAGCAAAGCTGTTGCAGGTAATATAATTGCATCACGTTGTGCTTGTGTCATACGTGGAATCAACAATCCTTTGTCAAGAGATTTTATATCCAGCATGGCTGAATTGTCGGGAATGTAACTGTCATCATCTGTAATGACGACATTCTGGGCTTCAATTATAATTGGAAAAAGAAATATAACCAATATACCCCAAATGATCTTTTTTATTTTTGTTTCCATTTTAGCCTCCTTTCGACTATTTTATTGAAAGTAATGAACGACTTATCTCTCTTCCAGTTATTTAAGTGACCAACCGTACAACAAATACAAACAACAAATATACGTAAAACATGCTCAATATGCAAGCAAAAACAGAATCCGCATAATGCTCTTAATTGTAATAAATTACGGAGTATTGCAATATAATAGATTAAATATATAGCGTTACATATATAATTATTAGTTTTGCAAACTAAAAATAATTATTGATGGTAGAGAAATCAAAATTATTAGACCTTGTTCGGCAAACAATACGTACGAAGCATTATAAATACAGCACCGAAAAAAGTTACCTTGATTGGATATCCCGATACATGGATTTTCAAAACAAACGGCACCCAAAAAATATGGGAAAAAAGGAAATATCGGAATTCCTGACTTTTCTTGCTGTTGAACGTAATGTTTCTGCTTCAACTCAAAACCAGGCATTAAATGCTTTAACATTTTTATACAGGGAAGTTTTAAAAATTCCCTTAGATGATTTTTCCATAAAACATTCAAAAATTGAGAAAAAAGCACCTCTTGTCTTAAGCCGCAATGAAGTTAAAAAAGTACTTGCTGAACTTAATGGCGAGTCATGGCTTATGGCAAGCTTATTATATGGTTGCGGGTTAAGACTTATTGAATCTCTTGAGTTACGGATTAAAGATGTGGATTTTGAATTAAATGAAATTATAGTCAGGGATGGTAAGGATAATAATGAGCGCACAACTGTTTTTCCCGACTTGCTTAAAGAACCTCTTCAACTTCAAATAAACAAGGCTAAAATAATATTTAAGGAAAATTTATCAATAAATAATTTTTATGGTGCTTCTATACCTGATACACTTGAGAAAAAATTTCCGAATATCCCAAAAGAAATCGGTTGGCAATATATTTTTCCAGCTAAAAAACCAGGAATAGACTTTCGTTCAGGAAATATTAAACTGCATCATCGTCATGAAAGTTATTTACAAAAAGCAGTTAAAGCCGCTGTATTGAAAGCCGGAATAACTAAAAATGCTAGCTGCCATACTTTTCGGCATAGCTTTGCTACTCATCTTCTTGAAGATGGCTATGACATCAGGACTGTACAAAAATTGCTCGGCCATAAAGATGTAAGGACTACAATAAGATACACACATGTTAAAAACCGGAATAAATTTAATGTAAGAAGTCCGTTGGATAATTTGGATTCGATTTAATGAACTTCCCCGCCGCAAGCAGCGGGGTATCTTTATACAATTTCATATATTTTTCGCCCCAAGAGGCGGGGAACTGAGTTTATAAGCTTCGCAATTATCATACTGATTAGTCATCTTTGAACCCCTGCATAAGCACCAAATTATCTTGCTTTACCCCAGATAAGGCTGCCATGTATTCACATTTAATCCGTAATAAAAAGAAAAGCCTTTTATTTGACCATGGCAATAATGTTTCAAAATTTCCCTGGCCTTTAGCAAGCATCACATCTGCAGAAGCAAACAATTCCTGAAACTCTTCTGATGTTTCGGGAAGAATTGTTCCCGGATAAACACTGCCACTGGAAATAGTTGTAACAAGACGGTCAAGGCCTACTTCTCTGGCATCCTCCAAGGTAGCATCATTAATGATAGGCTTTTCGCGAACTGCTGCCACGATCTGAAGGCTCGGATACTCTCGTTGTATCTCTTTTATGAATAACATATCAAAAACAATTTCTCCGCTATTGTCACAGATGTAGAGAAGTGTTGAAGCCCCGTTCAGGCCATTTTTAAATGCTTCAATATCATAGCGGTCAAAGGGGGTTTTATCAAGAGACTGCAGTTCCTTATTCAGATTGATAGAATCGTGATCTTTAGCCCCAAAATCTATAATATTTCCTGCTGCGGCAATCTGCATACCTGTGTCAAATGGTGAATCACTGGCGTCTATCATTTTTTGAAACTTCTCAACATATGACAACGACAAAGTGTTTGATTTTTCTTTCACTTCTGCATAAATATCGAAATCCGGAGATTCACCCAGTTCCTGAATAACCGCATCTGCCACACGACGAACAATATGCTGGACTATAATAGGAGCTGTTTTAGATTTCTCCAGCTCTGCCCTGGCTATAGTGATAACACGGCTGGTCTGCTCTTCATTAAGTTCTGCAAAGCGAGCTGCTGAGCGTGCCTGGTTTATGACACAGGAATAACAATCCGGGGGAACTGATGGCCTCATAACAAAATATTACGCATCAAATATCCGAATAATATGCATATCTTACAAAACAAAATGTCCAAAGATAGTTTGTTGATCTTTGTATAAGGGCCACCTGATATATCGCTTCTGTATATATTGTAACCTGCAATGTCAGGTGTAAGCTAGAAATGATCTTAAGAAAGCCATCTTCGTCAACATCAACAAGACTGACACCTGAGGGTACATAATAACTCGGCACAAGCATCACTACGAACAATATGCCTTGGACTTTTTAGATACATTTTTTTTATTATTATGATCACTCCCATATTTGTTATAACACAAATATACATAATCCCTATACGTAAATATTATAAGGGTGATCATTTTTCTGAAAAATTGCAGCAAAGGAATATTGCACGATGGCAGGATGTAACGACTTAATGATGTTCAAAGGGAAAACCCACTTCGCTAAATCGCTACGTCGGGCAATCAGAAATCCGGCAATCAAATAAAAAGGAGAGACCGCTAAATACCTCCCTTTTCTATTATCAACAAAATTTCGGATTTATAAAATTTTCAATGGTCTACTCTTAAATATTAATTTTGCTTAATCTTTTGAAATAGAATCCTAAGTAAAAATGATCTGGGTATTTTCACCTCCGCACATGGCATAAAAGTCCCCGACGGTAATGATATCAATCACTTCATCCCAGAGATCTTTCTTTTCCAATTTAAACATCTCGGCTGCCATTTTGCAAGCATAGATCTCTCCTCCCCCTGCAATGATCATTTCCAGGAATTCTTCAACCGGAGGGATGTCCAGTTTTTCCATTCCCTTTTTCATCATCAGGGATACACCGGCTTCCACACCGGGAAGTACTCCCAATAAGCTTGGGAAAGGCAATCCGCCGGGCATCCTCATTGCAGGATTGCCAAGGGTGGCCGTCTTGAGCTTTTTCATTCTGTTTTTTGTGATGGCATCAAGGCCAAAGAATGTGAAAAACACTTTTGCTTCTATCCCTTCCATAACAGCACCATTCGCCATTACAAGGGTAGCATAAACATCCTCAATCGAACCTTTGGCACAGATAACACATACCTTTTTTAAAGGATTTTCCTCTTTTTTAATTGTCATAATAATTGTTTTGAAAAGTTAGACACAACTTGAAGGTTTTGGGATCCCTGCAATTCTTGATGATTTTTTCAGTGGGCCACCAGGGAAAAGCTGATACAATTCCTTAATATTTACAATGCCGGAATTCCCGACTTTCCTGATACTAAGCACTTCTCCTTCATTGAATTTTTCTCTCAGGAAGTTAAGCACTTCGAAATGTTTATCGTTGAGCTCAATGCCCTCTTCCGTGGCAATTTCTTTTGCGATCTCTTCATTCCACTGTTCCGGATTTGTGAAGTATCCTTCTTCGTTTAAGGCGACTTTAACACCTGCAATTGTTTTTTCTTCCATATTTATAAATTTTAATAATGTTATTTACTTTCGTTATCGGGTTGAGAGAGGTTTTTCATAAAGGAAACCATGAATCCCAATGCTCTCTTCATCTCCGGTTTATTTATTTCTCTCATCAGCTTCCATACTGAATATTCCTGCACTGTGTCCATATCAAGGCTGCTATACACTTTTATAGCATTGTTGATGGATGCCATCATCTCAGGCTGCGTGAGGCTTTTTAATGTTTCCAGAATGCTTACTATGTTATCGGCAAGCAAGCGGATATCTTCCCGGCCAAAGTGTGTTACAATGTTGTCGATAATGGCTCCTGTTTCGGCAATAAACCCGAAATAGCCCTTTTTATCAAAATCATTCAGCCGTTTGATCATGTCAATGATCATTTCATTCAGAATAGGAGATGCATCTTTCATGAAATCTACCGCACTTTCGAATGTATCGAGAACACCATTGATATTCCTGACATTCCGCAATAGTTTCAGGGCGATCATCTTTACATCTTCAGGATCGATCTCAACAGACCTGTTTTCAAGCTCCAGCACTGCCGAATTGTACATATCCTTTCCAACAATAGAAACATCAGCGATAAGATCATCAACACTTGCTGATTTCAACCTTTGTTGGTTCACATATTCCAGGATGAGGTCAAGCTTTCCGTTTAGCTCGTCTATCTGTATTTGAATATTCTTATCCATGATGCTATTTATTATAGGGTACACGTTTTCCGGCAAATGTCATTTCTGCTTCTATTGGCATTTCTTTTCCTTTCAGAAGGATGTGCCAGTAGATCCAACGGAACATGATCTTTCCGTAGTGATTGATTTTGGTATTTTTTAACAGCCCGAAAGGACCAATTCCCGGTAGCGGGAATGTGCCCGGCAAAGGTTCGGTATCGTAATTGAAGTCGATCAGCGCCCCTTTGCCAAATCCTGTTTCTATATAACAGTTGGCATGTCCATCGAATTTTGCTGTAAGTGGCCTGTTTTCAATAGCATTCATAAGGTTTTCAAACAGTATCTCTCCCGAAAAATGGGCAACAGAGCCTGCCTTTGATGTTGGTATGTCCGAAGCATCTCCGATAATAAAAATATTCTTATACTGCTTTGATTGCAGTGTTTCCTTGTCCGTTGGAATGAAATTAAGATCACCGGCAAGTCCGCTCCTTTCAATCATCTCCGAGCCCATATTAACCGGAACAATAGTTAAGAGGTCAAAGGGGACCTCTTTCTCATCATAAGAAACAATGCTTTGTTTTTCATTGTCGATCTTTTCAATATAGAAATCCGGAATGACTTCAATGTTTTTCTCACTAAGCAATTCACTTAACATTTTGGTAGCAATGGGCTTTGTAAATGCTCCCGGCATAGGAGTGACAAGTGAGATCTCTACCTTATCCCGAATCCCCTTTTTTGTGAAGTACTCATCGGCAAGACAAACAAATTCAATTGGAGCAACCGGGCATTTATAGGGAATCTCTGCAATTGCCATTACAAGCTTTCCGCCTTCCCAGTTTTTAAAAAATCTATGCAATGCCACGGCACCTTCTATGGTATAGAAATCAAAGATCTTCTTTCCCCAGAGATCTTCCTTAAGCCCCGGGGTTTGATCCGGACGGATCTCAGCTCCTGTGGCAATGACCAGAAAATCGTATTGCAATAGCTTTCCACCCATAAGGTGAACAACATTTTTCTCTGCCTCAATTTTATCAATATCTGAATAAATGATATTCACTCCTGAAGGGAAAAAGTCACCTTTGGGTTTTATTACATCATTTTTATTATAAATGCCAAAAGGGATAAACAAAAATCCCGGTTGGTAGTAATGGGTTTTATGCTTGTCGACAAGGGTAATCTCCCATTCATCCCTTTCAAATGCTTTCCGGAACTTGTTGGCCATCATTGTGCCGGCCGTACCACCTCCAAGAATAAGTAACTTTTTCATTCCTTATTTGTTTAGTTTAACAGATTGTATAATTTATATATGTCATTTATTTGATACAACAAAAGTATTGCATCTTTAAAGCAGAAATCATGAATGCAATATGACATTTGTCATTGTATGATAAATATCATAATTTTAATGAGTAATTTTGTTTTCACCAATGAAAGAAGTTCCGAATAAATGCGACTGCAAGGAATGTGATGTGAGAGAAATGTTCTATGAGCATGTTGAAGAACAACACATTGAATTCGTGTGCGTTACTAAGATAGAGAAAGTATTCAAAAAAGGTGATGTGATCATTGAGGCAGGAAAGCCCATTGAAAATTTTATTTATTTAAAGTCTGGCCTCGTTAAGCTTTATAAGCATGATGAAAATGGAAAAGGGCAGATCATAATGATCGCTAAACCATTTGATTTCGTGAATCTTTTGAGCGTCTTTTCAGATACAAATTACAATTATTCTGTCACTGCCCTGGAAGATTCAGTTACCTGCAATCTTGATTTGGATCATATTAAAAATATGATCAGGACCAATGGTGAATTTGCTTTAAGTATCATGAAGAAGATAAGTAAGGTTTCCGATACGATCATCCTGGAATCACTTACTGTAAGAAAAAAGAATATACATGGCAGGGTTGCATACATATTACTGTTCTTTGCTGATAATATCTATGAAGACAAGTATTTCGAACTTCCGTTAAACAGAAGGGAAATTGCAGAATTCATTGGCAAAACGACTGAGAATGTGATCCGTACTTTATCAGAATTCAGAAAAGACGGCATTATTAAGATCTTTGGGAAATTCATAGAGATCATTGATAAAGAAAAATTGCAGCAGATCTCAGATTTTGGTTAATCTTCACATCAGTTATGATCCCGGGATAATGAAATCACCACTTCGCAATGTCGATCAATCTGTCAATCGATCAATTTCAGGATTTTTTATTCAGCGGTAAGTCCACCCCTAGCCTTTTCTCTTGTCCTGGTATTTCAGAAGGATTGCAAAACCCAGTTCCAATACACTCAGGAGTGTTTGCAGTCTGACCAATCCGGATTACAAAACACCCGTTTAAATCCAATTGAATTTACTCTGTCTTATCAATCTTTATCACCCATGTGTATTTACAGGGGGTGTTTCCCCGAACTGCTCCGGATTCTATCCGACATTACTAATCTTCTGGAGTATGTCTTTATTAAGGATACGAACATGTTTTCCGTTCACCTCAATAATTTTATCCTTTGTAAAATCACTAATAATTTTAGTAACGGTTTCCCTTGTAGTCCCGATGTATTCACCAAATTCCACTCTTGTTAATGGAATCTGGAACTCATCGCTTTCAAAAATATACTCAGAAAAATACAACAATGCTTCTGCAAAGGTGGCCGTTAATTGTTTTTGCATCTTGCTTACACAGCGTTGATAGTGGGTGACAATATTCTCGCTTAATGTTTTTATTAATTCAAGGGCAAATTTCCCATTGTTCTGAACCAGGTATTTATATCCTGAAAAATCAATAAAACATGCTGTGGTATCACTCAGGGCTGTGACCGAATAAGAATGTACTTTATTGGCAAATACATCAGGTACGCCAACAAATAAAGGCCCTTTACTAATTTTCAGTATTTCATCTTTATGTATCGGACCCGTTAAATGCATTTTAACTATCCCGGATTTAACAAAAACGATGTTCTGTGTAAATGTGCCCTGCTTTATTATCCTTTCTCCTTTCTGAAACTGGATTTCCGTACTGTTATTACATAATACATCCAGCTCTTCGTTGTCCAGATTGTATACCGTACTCGATTTAACAGCACAATCTTTACACGGATTATTCTTGATGATCTCTCTCATTTCCTTATAATATGATGGTACTAATTGACATAATATACGTGCATCTAAAATACATAATAAATGCAAAGGCAATATACTATTAATGTTATATTTCTTTCATTTAATTGTGGGGATATTCACATTTTTTAAAACATTATCACACATCATTTTTTTTGGTAAATATACTATATAAAACTTACTTTGTTAAAAATTTAACAATGAAAATTGAAACAATTCTAAATATTTGAACTATGGATGCAAAAATTGATACTACATTAGACTGTAAAGGACTTTCATGCCCTATGCCAATGATGAAATTAGCCAAAACAATGAAAGGCATGAACTCTGAAGAAGTACTGGAAATGATAGGAACAGATCCCGGAACAAAATCGGATTTACCCAGATGGTGCGATAAAACCGGTAATACTTTGCTGGATGAAAGTGAATTGGCGGGTGGGGTTTTTCGTTTTCTAATAAAGAAAAAATAGGAGGTCGAAATGTCAGAAAGCAACAAAGAAACTGGCGTATTAGGTCAGCTATTCCAGACTTTTTTTGCCAAGCACTGGCCCGTATGGGTCGGAGGAATAGTACTGGGCACATTGAATATTCTGCTTTTTGCAATTAAAAGCCCCTGGGGAGCAAGTGGAGGAATCAACAATTGGGGGGAAAATGTATATCAACTAATTGGAATATTCGGCCTGGAAAACGCACAGCCATTAAGCGCAAGCTTTTATGGTATGCTATGCCTTTTCCTTGTGATTGGATCATTTATCGGCGCTCTTTTATCAAAGGAATTTGCATTAAGGATTCCTCCAAAAGGAGAGTTGATTAAAGGATTCATTGGAGGAAGTTTGATGGCTTTGGGAGCAACCTTTGGCATAGGTTGTACCATTGGAGCATTTTTTAGTGGTATGCCGGCCATGTCGGGTGGTGCGATCATCTTCACCATCGGCTTGTTTATTGGAGTTATTGTCGCCTTAAAATACCTGATGTGGGAAATGGAAAAATTCCCAAAATTCAGCAGCGGGAAGAGTTACAATTTCCTGGCAGGAACAGGTAAAAGCGGTATCTGGCAAAAATGGGCCGGCTGGATCGTACTGATCATAAGCTTTTTCATCGCATATCAATATTCAGATGGCAATAAGATCATGAGCTGGTTTATTATAATAGGCATGCTTATGGGTTTAATAAGCCAGCGATCAAGATTCTGTATTGTAAAAGCTTTCCGCGATCCCTTTATGACAGGCGAAGCCGGTGGGAGTGTTGGAGTCATGGCCGGTTTAGTTGTTGGCTTATTCGGATTTACCATCATAAAGTATTTTGGTATTGGCGTGGGAGATATTGCGCTTCGTGCAAGGGAAATGACATGGGTCTTCCCTCATTTTTTCTTCAGGGCAGCAATCGGAGGTTTTATTTTTGGCCTTGGCATGACAATAGCCGGTGGCTGTGCCGTAGGAACGCTATGGAGAGTTGGCGAAGGACAGGTAAAACTGTGGGCCTCAGCCCTCGGATTTCTTATAATTTCTCCAATATCAAAATTATATATTGTTCCACCTATCATTAAATCACTTCCACAAAGTTGGGATTTTAAAAGCTACCTGCCCGATTATTTGGGATATGCCGGAGCATTTGCTCTTGTTGCTTTTATTATCCTGATATGGTATGTATTTGTCAAGTGGAATGAAAAAACCGGAAAATTCAGTGCCTATTAATTCAAGCATCAATACACATGAAAAAAAATAAATTATATCAATGGATCGCTGCCTTCTCTGTTCTAATATTTATTTCCGCATGTGCGAATATTTATGAGAATGGAAAAGAGTTAGCAGCAGATACAAGGCCATATATTGAAGAAATCACTGTGGACGAATTAAATACGAAAATTGAAAACCAGGAAGACTTTTTTCTTATCGATGTTCGTCAGTCTGCAGAATTTGAGAAGGGAAATATATTTTACTCAACTCATATCCCCCGTGGTATTCTTGAATTTACAATTGATGATGAAGCATTTTGGGAAGCAGAGTATTTGTATGCCCCTGAAAAAGATGCAGATATCATCATCTATTGCAAAAAAGGTGACAGAGGCATTCTGGCTGCCAAAGCATTATCTGAACTTGGATATTCAAATGTTAAAAACCTTTCGGGAGGAATTATTGCCTGGGATCCTGAATTTGATTCCGGAGGTGACTCAAAACCGGAGGAAGGTGGCTGTGGTGGATAATGTTATGCGGAAAACAAATTTCTTTAATAATAAAACAATTTAATGATGAAAACTTATAAGCTCTTTGTCCTTGTAATATTGATTCTAATCATGGGAAGCTGTGGTTCAAAAAAGGATAATACTTACGATAATGTTGCTCAAATGGTTGAGGATGCGGAAGCAGGCATCACAAAGATTACAGTAAATGAGCTAAAAGCAATACTGGACCATAGCGGAGAATATAAAATTATCGATTGCCGTGAAGAAGATGAATTTTTTGAGGGCCATATCCCCGGAGCAATTAACATTCCAAGAGGAGTACTGGAATTTTCCAGTAAAATCTCAAACAGAAGAGAAGCGATGTATGTTTATTCTCAGACTGTTGACAGGGCTTCTTTAGCCTGCCAAGCCTTATTACTACTGAAATATAATAAGGTTTATCTTATCGATGGTGGCTGGGAGGAATGGAATAAAGTGTTCCCAAAACTAATCGAAAAGGATGCAGGTGATACAGAAGCCAAAACTGCGCCGGCAGCAGAAGAATCAGGTGGCTGCGGTTGATGACATTCTTAATAAATATTTGCAGTAATTGACAAAATAACAATTTCATAAAAACGATGTATTATGGCAAAATTATGTATGGGACTTTTTTCCGGAAGCCTGGATAAGTTAACAGCAGCAGGTGTAATCCTCAGTGGAGCCGCTGCCGATGATATGGATGTTGAAGTATTTGTTTTACTTCAGGGTGCTCGTGCCTTTATAAAAGGAAACGAAAACAAAATTGACAATCTGGCTGAGGCCTCTCACCTGAAAGATGAATTCTTAAGCGCATTGGAAAGCTTAAATGTTTCTACATGGTATGAATTTTTCGAAATGGCCAAAGATCTTACAAATGTCAAAATTTACATCTGTAGTCTTGCCGGAAAAATCTGGGGCGGTGAAAAATTAGAAGACTTTAATGCTCTTACAGATGACATCTGCGGAATTGGAGAATATTTGACTTCTGCCGAGGAAGCTGATATTCATATGTTTATTTAAAAATGAGTCTGTAAATAGCTTTGTCATCCTGACGACGGAAGGGTAGTAAAAGCTATTTTCTTGCACCGGTCATCCGGACGACCGAAGGGAGGAAGGAATCCCATCAAGTTTCTCCGCTGCGAGCAAAGTACTTTGCGAGCGTATTGCGCGATGGCACGATATAGCGACTTAACGATGGGCGAAGGATATATCATTTCACTAAATTGCAAGGTCGCGCAATCATGCAATCATAAAGGCTTACAATTCTATTCCTGAACTGTTTCTTTTTCTTTAAAACAGCAGCACACACCTTTTACAATGCATATGATAAAAAGTATCTCCGACAAAATAAACAAGCCAACGGCCACATAGCACATTGGGAAGTAAAAAAAAGTCAGGATAAAGCAAAGTAACCCAAGGCCTCCTGCTGCTATAGCTGAATATGGAAATAGACAATTCATAACTTATGGCTTTAAAAAATTAATATTCTGTTATTAAGTATTTCTATATGTTCTGTTAATAAGATCAAGCTCATTCCTTCAACATTAAATCAGTCTTTACTATTTACTTTTTCTGCAGCCTTTATCACTTTTGCAAAATAAATTGCAAACGGCCGGTATGCCAGGTGCGACCATTTTGAAAACGGCACTTCAATCATCAGCATTGGGAACAATACCATGAGATGAAAAACATACATATAATATGTTGGAAGCGGCAAACCATATATCCGGAAAAAATGAACCAGGATGCCGGTTATTGTGGTTAAAGCAAGCAGGACTATAAATACCCAGTCCGAAAAATGGCTATGCTTTCCACTTTCCTGTTCTTTTTTTATCCTGTTGTAGAAAAAGTAAATCAGGCCTGCCATCAAACCAAATGTGGCGTAATAGCCTAACAGTCGTTGAGGATGCCACCATTCATAAATGTTATCGGTTTGAAACCAACCCAGAAACACCATAATCATGATAAGCATTAATACATAACCCGACATTAAAAACCAGTGCATGATCCAGTATGGGCTGATATTAAATTGTTTTCCGGCAATTTTTGTTTTATTCTCGCTTTTTGAAAACTCCCATTGTGTTGCAAAATTAAAAGCGAGATCCCAAAGTGTAGTTAAGTACAGTTTAATAGGTATTTTAATGTTTTTATTTCTCACGATTACTTTCAGGTACATGTTGAAAATATTTGAGAGGAGAAAAAAACCAAGCAAAGCAGCCATGATCCAGTCTCCGATCTCAATTGTTTTCCATGGGGCAAAAGTGTTTAATTTCACGCCACTCTCAGCTGTTAGTTCGGTAGTCATTGGCCCATGAAAGAAGATGAACATGACTAAAATGAATGCGGCCAACAAAAATATTGCTCCGAGCTCCCAAATTTCAGAAGTATAGAATCTCTTTGAAAGGCCTGTCCAATCATATCTTGCAGTGAGATAGCGCCTTAAGGACATCATTAATTCCCCGGGTTCTGCCTGTCGTGGACAGGTCGAGCTGCATTCGCCACAATAATAGCATAACCAGGGCTCCAGAGAAGATTCTATCTCATTTTCCAAACCCAATGTGCTCAACCTGATCATTTTTCTGGGAAATTCATTGTTTTCACTTGCCAGGCTACATACCGCTGTGCAATTACCACAATTATAACAGGCACTAAATTCTTTAGCCCCATAACATTGCAATTCGCTCACTAATTTTGGATTGAGTTTTGACATCGCACGTTTTTATTTCTTCAATTTATAAGAGAAGTATTCATCCATATCATCTATTTCACCCGTTTCGATACTCCCATATTTCCTAAGTGTCATCAGGTAAAAAGTAACCACATCCGGAGGCAGTTTTGTTTCCCCGGCAATTTGTGGTATCGTTTTCGCTTCGGACTCAAGACTCTTAAGAATGAGTTTTTTAATTTTATTATATTCTTTATGATTCTGTTTTGCCTCAGCAGAAACAGTTCTCTTTTCCTTTATGATATCTATTGTCTTTATTTTTTTGATTTCCATATCATTTTATAATAAAACCATAGAGCTTTGATACTGAACAGGCATAATTAATCTGCCAAAGCAGTTATCATTGCTTCCATTTCATTGTCTGTATATCCTTTCAGGTTGATGGCATTTTCAGGGCAGACAGGAAGGCACATCCCTCCGCCTTTACATTTTGCCTCAATAATTTCTGCAACATTTTTTCCGTTCGACTGCACCTTAATAATAGCATCAAAAGGGCATGCCTTCACGCACTCATCGCACCATACGCATGCATTTTTGTCGATAAAGGCAATTGTGGGTTTCAGTTCAATCTCACCCTTCTTTACCAGGGAATTTGCTTTTGAAGCTGCCGAAAGTGATGACTTTACCGATTCGCTGATATTTTTCGGCCCCTGGCAGGCACCCGAAATAAGCACCCCGTCAATTACTGTTTCAACAGGTCGTAACTTGGGATGGATCTCATTAAAAAACTTATCGCGTCCGATGGGAGCTTTAAGAATATCTGCAATTTTATTATCCTGCCGGGGCACCATTCCCGTTACAAGTACTACCAGATCGCAATCCACTTCAATTTCTTTCCCACTCGAAAGCATATCCTTTATGCTAACTACCGTTCCATTTCCATTGCTGCTGACCACCGGAGGGTCTTCATCCCAGAACTGCAAGAAAATGTCACCATTTTCTGATGCTTCACGGTACAAAAGTTCCAGCTTCCCGTAGGTTCTGATACTCTTGTCGAAATGAAAATTATGTATGTCCTTAAATTTATTTTTTATAACAATGGCAGTATAAATGGTTGATGTGCAACAATACCTCGAGCAATACTTATTTTCGCCATCCTTTTGCCTGCTGCCAACACAATAGATATATCCTATATTTTGAATTCTTTTATTTTTATAAATTAATTCTTCGCCGTTAAGCTCAATTAACCTTTTCAGCTGCGGAAGGGTAATTACATTTTCAATTTCCTTGTAGCCAAACTCTCCTGTTTTGGGTTCATAGGGGTCATAACCCGTATTTATTATTATGGCACCGGCTTTAATATTTACAAATTCATCTTTTTGTCCCAGATCGATATCATCGCATAATTTTTCACATTCGCCACATCTTGTACAATGATCCGGGTCAATGGCAGGGATTTCGGGAAATTCACTTTCGAAATTCTTATATATGGCTTTGCGGGTAGTCAGGTTAAAATTAAATTCATCGGGAACTTCTACCGGACAGGCATCAATTACCCTTTGTAGTTTTTCAGGATCAACCTTACATCCTGGTTTAATATACCTTGGCCTTATCTTGACCTGAATATCAAAATTACCGACCGTCCCGGTATTTGAAATAATTTCAGCACCTGTAAAAAGGGTGATATTCTTATACTCTATGAGTTTATTATATAGGCGGCTGATCGTTTCTTTCCCGGTTTCATTCGTGGTGAACAACTCTCCCCACTGCGAAACTCTCCCTCCAACAAAGTACTCCCTTTCAATCAGGTAAACATACGAACCCAGGTCGGCAAGTTCAATAGCTGAGCGCATACCTGAAACACCTGCGCCAATAACGACCACAACATTTTCAGCAGATATTTTTGTTTTTATTAATGCCTCGGAATACCCTACCCTTGCGATCCCTGATTTTACCAGTTGTATGGCTTTTTCTGTTGCCTGTACAGGTTTATCGGAGTGTGCCCACGAACATTGTTCCCTTATATTTATCTGCACATAATTATATGGATTTAAACCTGCTCTCTCAGCCACATTTTTGAAGGTATCCAGATGAAGTTTAGGAGAGCATGATGCCACCACAATTGCATCGAGATCATTTTCCTGTATATCCTGTACAATTTCATTTTGTGTTGCATCGGCACAGGCAAACATCGTTGTTTTAGAAATAGAAACATGCTTGATTTTCGCAACTTCTTCTCTTACTTTTTCAACATCGACATAATCGCTTATATTTGATCCACAATGACAAATATAAACACCTATTTTATTTTTTTCTTCCATTGCCATTCCTTTCAATTTCTAATATAATTTGCTGAGCAAGCCGAAGCCGCTCCGGCCGAAAGTATTGAATCGGGAATATCCATAGGGCCTGAAGATGTACCCGCTACGTAAACCCCTTCAATATTTGTTTCCGGCGGACATAGCAACTCATCAATTTGCTTTATATAATTAAACTCATCCGATTCGATTACCGGGTTGTTAAACAATAGTTTAGCATCAGGATTAGGCAAGACCCCTATGGACAATACAACAAGGTCGTGTTCAACTTCTTTTATTTTGCCTTCTTCTATATCTTCATACCGGAGGATCAGGTTTCCATTTTCCTTTTCAGTAATTTTTGCCACTTTTCCCTTATGAAATTCCACCCCCATGCCAATAGCCTGCTGATAAAATTCACAAAAGCCTTTTCCAAAAGCCCTTATATCCATACAATAAATGCTTACATCCGCCATGGGTAATGCCCCCAACAACAGCTGGGCCTGTTTTACAGAATACATGCAGCAGATTTGTGAGCAGATCGGGTTGCCAACTGTTTCATCTCTTGATCCGGTACATAGTATGTAAGCTATATTATCAGGCATTTTGCCATCTTTTGGCCTTAAGACCGAATTATATGGCCTTGTTGGCACCAGCTGCCTTTCCATTTGCATCGCGGTAACAACATTCTTAAATTTACCGAATCCATATCTCAATATCTGGGTCGGATCAAAAAGCTCATAACCGGTAGCAATAATGACCGACTTCACAGTTAAAGGAATATCCACAGCTTCTTGAGTGAAGTCAATGGCATCAACCGGACATACTTTTTCACATAATCCGCAAAGAATGCAATTTTCGATATCGATATTTACAACCCGCGGATTGGCAATACTAAAAGGTACGTACACAGCTTTCCGTCCAACCAGATCATATTGAAATTGATCTTTGACCACAACAGGGCATTTGTCCTCACATTCCTGGCATCCGGTACACAGGTCTTCATCAACATATCTAGGCTTTTTGACGAGTGTAGCTGTAAATTTCTTCTCAGAAACTTTTACAATATTCTTTACTTCACTATAAGTATAGATTGTAATATTCGGATGCCTGATGGTTTCGGAAACTTTAGGGGTTGTAATACAGGCAGAGCAATCAAGTGTTGGAAAGACCTTGCTTAAATGTATCATTTTCCCACCAAGCGAAAGGTCTTTCTCAACAAGAATGACCTTATAATTTAAATTGGCAAGGTTAATAGCTGCTTCTGACCCGGCTATTCCTCCACCTATTACAAGTGTATCAAAGGATAATTCGTTTTGTTGCTCCACATCAATAAATTTTTATTGTTCAGATAATTGATCTGCAAAACCATTCATTTGTTTTACAAAAGATTCGGCACAGACCGAACAGATTGCTGCCATTTTTAATTTTTCAGGCGCTATCCCCTGTTCTTTCATAAGCGCATGCGTTTGCGAAATAATTTGCGCAGTTTTTTCGGTGCATGATTCATCATAAGAGCAATCGGTTCCGTCGGCCGCGATAAAAACACCATCAAAGCCCTGATCAAATGCATGCAAGATCCATTTTGATTTCACTGCACTGGAACACGGTACTTCCACTGTATAAACAATTGGAGGATAGTGTAATTTAAGTAGCCCGGCCAGGTCTATCGCCGGATCAGATATTTTCTCTGTGGAAAAAACTAAAATTTTAGGTGTCCTGTTTGCCATAATTATAACATTTAAATGTCGAAATCAATTTTAAATGCAGCTCTGATCTAAACCTTGCTATATATTGTAAGCTGTAATTGTTAGATCAATCATCGCCAAATAATTACCAATGGCTTTTATCCCTTTTTCAAATAAATTCTGAAAAAGCCGGAATCTTCTACAGTACCAAGATATTCATGTCCTTTTTTGTTCGCCCATTTAGGAACATCCCTTCTGGTTCCTTCATCAGCAGAAAGTATTTCCATTATCTCTCCCGAGTTCATCTCTCCAATAGCTTTTTTTGCAGCCAATAACGGCCCGGGACATGCTGTACCACGTGCATCAACAAATTTATCAGCTCTAATTTGTGTTAATTCCATTGTTGTCATGATCTTATTATTTATTTGGTTAAATTTTTATTGTTAATTATTTAACAAAAATAAATGAAGCAGATATGTCTGGCAAGGAATTCGAAGTGGAGTATATTACATGTTGATGTGCTGTTCAATACTATATTTTGTGAGCTGGAACACATTTAATATTATATAATCCTTTATAATATTGAGGGGGTAGCTTGCCAGCATATTGCACACCGTCATGAAGTCCTTTGTCGCCCCGCTATAGCGAGATTCCTCAGGATGAACTGTGTAAGAAAATAGTTTTTTTAGATTACATCGAAAATTGACAATTGACAAAACAGAATTAACAATCCTCTTATTTATTAAGAGGCAGATCTACACCATAGCCCTTTTTCTTATCCTGGTATTTCAGAAGGATTGCAAAAACCAATCCTAACAAGCTAAGGAGTATGAACAGCAGCATGGTGGGTGTGTAATTCAATGTTTCCGGGTTTCCGGGATTTGTTCTATCCAGGATAATACCGGCAAGTAGTGGTACACCCCAGAGGCCAAGGTTCTGTATGGAATACATTAGGCCATAGGCAGTGCCTATCTGTTTATCATCTGCCAGTCTTACCATGGAAGGCCACATGGCTGCAGGCACCAGGGAGAATGCGACACCAAGCAGGATCATCGGAATATGGGGATAGATGCCGGTGAAAGTGAAGCAAAGGTGAACCAGCAGCAATACCAGGGATCCTATGATCATGGCCGATGCCGCCTTACCATACCTGTCGATCATAAAGCCGAAGAGAGGGGTAAAGATCAGGGTTCCCAAAGGGAGCAAAGAGGCGATCTGTCCGCTTGACTCATAACTCATACCAAATTTATTCAGCAGGAAATCCGGGGCAAAGGCATTGAAGGGGAACACTGCCGAATAAAAAGTTACACAAATGATCGCAATATACAGGTATGCCTTATTCCCAAGCAGATTTGTAATGTCCTTCAATTTAAACTTATCTGCGCTTTTATTCAGTGTCGTTGGCCCGATCTGCTTATCTAGTTTCATGTCGAACAGCATGTATATGATAAAAGCAAACAAACCTATACCTACAAGGATGGCAGCCAGCCAGATAGCTGTGTTGAGGTGAGCACCATCATCTGCCAGGACAGGAGAAAGTTGCAGAGCCGCGAAGGTTCCCAGCCGGCCAAAGCCAACCTTTAATCCAAAAGCCAGCGCCAGATCTTTTCCTTTAAACCACTTGACAAGGATTTTGCTTACTACTACAATGCTGGTTTCTGCCCCCAGACCGAAGAAAAATCGTCCGAGCAGCATCATTTTTAGTTCCGGAGAATATGATGGAAGAAAGGATTGCATGAAACCATACCCCAAGCCACCACTTGCATATGTTTTAGATGCGCCATAAGCTGTGATAAAAGCTCCCAGGACCATAAAAAAGACAAATATGAAACCGGTCCGGCGAATTCCTATTTTGTCAAGTATGATCCCCCCGATGACCGCCATCAGCAGGAAAGTATTCGGTATGGAATAGAAGGAAACAAAAAGACCATAATCGGTATTGGTGAACCCGAATTCTATGGTCATCAAGTCTTTCAGGGTAGAAAATGCATCGTAGAAATAATAGTTCACTGAAAGGATGAATCCTACCAGGATAAGTATGCTCCAGCGCATTGCCGGAGAATCATTCATTGCCTTTTTCACTCGTTCCATTAGCCGGAATATGAAGCCGCTAAAGTAATATTATTATGGATCATGTCATCTCAAAATATAAAGCTCCCTGGCATTCAAGCATTAAAAATGGTGATTTTATTATTGTTGATTATTCCTCAGTTTAGAATCAGTCCAAATTTCTATAAAGATGTGATATATGACTACAATTAACTAATTTTGTTAGTGTTATTTTTACACTTACTTAATGTCAGCTCTAAATCCTTCTTTATCTGTCGATTGTGTAATATTTGGCTTAGACACAAAAGAACAGTCGCTGAAAATCCTGGTATACGAGCGGGATATCTTCCCTGATGAAAATTCAGGCAATAAAAACCTGAAATTCCCTGGCAGCCTCGTCGCTAACGATGAAAGCCTGGATGAGTCAGCTTACCGGGTGCTAAAGGAGCTGACAGGATTAAAAAATATTTGCCTTAAACAGTTTCGGGCCTTTGGCGATCCTGCCAGAATAAAATACGATGAAGAAAGGGAATGGTCGGAAAGGCATTACGGCGTAAAAATAGATAGAGTTGTAACCATTGCATATTATGCGCTCATCCGGATTGACGAGCATAATCCTGATCAAAAACTCATCAAAGACAAATTGCGATGGATCAATATTGATGATAGCGACAACCTGGCGTTTGACCATTCGTATATCCTTGCAAAATCCCGCGAAGCCCTGCAGCAAGACTTTATATTTCAGAATGTTATGGCTTTTGAATTACTTCCTAAAAAATTTACATTACAGCAATTACAGTCGATGTACGAGCTTATACTCGGGAGCACGTTCGACAAAAGGAATTTCAGAAAGAAAATTGGAAAAGCTGAATATATAGTTCCGCTTGGGGAAAAACAAAATGGTGTAGCTCATAAGCCTGCCATGTTATACAGCTTTGAGAAAGAAAAATTTGAAGCAGGCAGGGAGGGAATAACAACATTTTTTATTTGAAAATTATAAAACCTGATAAAATGAAAAGAATTATTGTATTGATGCTGTTAACTGCATTTGCGATGAATGGTTTTTCGCAAAACCCAGAAGAAACTCCCGAACAAAAAACAGAACGCATGGCATGGTGGACCAAAGCCAGGTTCGGGATGTTCATACATTGGGGATTGTATGCCTCCCCTGCCCGCCATGAATGGGTAAAAAGATATGAACGGATGAGCAATGAAGACTACGAGAAATATTTTGAAATTTTTTATCCCGATCTCTATAATCCGCAGGAGTGGGCAAAAAAAGCCAGAGAAGCTGGAATGAAATATGCCGTTATCACCGCCAAACACCATGAAGGATTTTGCCTTTTTGATTCAAAATATACGGATTATAAAGCCACTAATACTCCGATAGGCAGAGATCTTCTCAAAGAATGGGTAGAAGCCTTCCGGGCAGAAGGTTTTAAGGTAGGTTTTTATTATTCCCTGCTCGACTGGCATCACCCAGACTATACCATCGACCGCAACCATCCCTTGAGTGCATCTTCTGATGAAGAATACGAAAAGCTGAATAAAGGCAAAGACATGGATGTCTATCGGCAGTATATTAAAGACCAGGTAAGGGAGTTACTCACCGATTACGGCACGATTGACATTATCTGGCTGGATTATTCATTCCCAACGAGAAAGGACTATGATCACGGCAAGGACCACAATGACTGGGACTCAGAAAATTTGCTGAAAATGGTGCGCGAACTTCAGCCCGACATCATTGTAAACGATCGTCTCGACCTGCTGGATGTGGAAGGCGGATGGGATTTTACCACCCCGGAGCAATACAAAGTATCCAAATGGCCCGAGAAAAATGGCATCCGGGTTCCCTGGGAAACCTGCCAGACGTTTTCCGGTTCCTGGGGATATTACCGCGATGAAATGACCTGGAAAGATACCAAACAGTTATTGGTCTTATTAATTGAAACGGTAAGCAAAGGCGGAAATTTATTGTTGAACGTCGGCCCCACTGCCCGTGGCACATTTGATTATCGTGCAAATGAAAAACTGGAAGAGATGGGAGAATGGATGAAATATAACAATCGTTCGATTTATGGTTGTACTGAGGCTCCGGCGGATTATACCCGCCCTGATCACAGCCTGCTTACTTATAATCCTGAAACCAATCGCCTTTATGTTCACCTGCTTGACTATCCCATGAAATGGTTTACGCTTAAAGGATATGAAGGGAAAGTGAAATATGCCCAATTCCTGCACGATGGCTCAGAAATAAAATTTGGGAAGCCACGGCATAATGTTACCCATCAGGAATCGAAAGCTAAAGATGATGTAATCCTGATATTGCCAATGGTGAAGCCTAATGTGGAGATCCCGGTAATTGAATTGATTTTGAACTAAGCTTTTAAATATTCCATCAATGAAATATTCAGACATCAAACACTTCTTGCAAAAGTATTTACTGATAAGCATAGTGTGGGTAATGGCATTCTTTGTGCTGCATCCCAATTTACAAGCGCAATATTATGTTTCACCATCGGGGTCAGACAGTAATCCCGGAACACTTCAACTGCCCTTTAAAACCATACAAAAAGCAGCTGACATCATGCTCGCAGGTGAAACATGCTTTATTATGAAAGGAGAGTACAGGGAAAATGTAGTCCCTGCCAATAATGGCATAGCGGGAAATCCTATTGTATTTATAAATTATAACGATGAGAGGGTTGTGATACTTGGTACTGATACTGTTTTAGGATGGATTCCATATCAAAATGGAATTTATAAAACTTATATGCCCGATACCGTAAGCCAGTTATTTGCAAACAAGCAGCGTGCTTATCCTGCCCGTTATCCTGATTTTTTTGGAGGAGATATGTTTAATACATCCGATTGGAATCCGGTTACAGCAGAAGCAGACGGAGATGCATTTCTCCAGGGGATGAATAAGCCTGCAAATTACTGGGTAGGTGGCTACTGTAAAATATTAACAGGCCATAAATGGGTGGCACATATTGGTAAAATATCCGCTTCTGATGGAGACATGGTTCATTGCGATGAACGCTCTTCCCCGTGGAATGATTATAACCCGGGTGTTTACCTCGGCCCCGGCATGGGATATATTTATAAACATTTACATGCCCTTGATAAAGTAAACGAATGGCACTGGCAAAACGATACGCTTTATTATTTTCCTGAAAGCGGTGCGAATATCGACACCATGAAAATAGAAGCCAGAACAAGCTTGTATGGTTTCGATTGCGAAGAAAGATCATATATCGAAATTCATAACATCCATTTTGTCTGGTCATCAGTCAATTTTGGTTCTGCAACTGCCTGTGTACTTGATGGCGGAAGTGTTTGGTTCCCTGAACCGTTTTTTTATTATGCTAATTCCTGGGTAAGGAATATGGGAGGAGGATCAAATTATTCAATCGACCATTGGGATGGAAAAGGTATTCATGTTTCCGGAAGTGATAATACGGTTAAAAATTGCTATGTGGGATACAGCTGGGGCGATGGCATAAGTGTAGGGGGAATTAATAACCGTGTTGAAAACTGCCTGGTTGAGCATTGCGATTGGTCGGCAACAGATGCAGGAGCTATTTCCGCTACAGGCTATGGCCATAACTTAATTGGGAATACTTTACGAACTTCAGCACGAAGCATTTTAATTCACAGGTATTGCGATTCAACAAACCTTAATTTCAACCATCTCTATGACTGCGGTTTGATGTGCGACGATCTGGGTTTAACCTATTCTTATCACACCAATGGTGGTGGTTCGGAGATTGCCTATAACTGGGTGCACGACAATCATGCAAGCGGTACAGCTTCCGGAATATACCTCGATAATTATGATTCAAATTATGTAGTACATCATAATGTAGTCTGGAATTGTGCCTACGCCATACATACCAATAAACCGGCGGTAAATCACGAAATTTATAACAATACGGTTTGGTATTGTGCAAATGCCCAGTGGGCCTGGGGGCCAGGCGGCACATATATTGAAAATCAAAAGGTAATTAATAATTTGTCGGACAAAGCCTGGAATGTAGGCACATTCTTCCAAACAAATTTAACAAGCAATAACCCCATGTTTGTTGATCCGGACAGCGGAGATTTCAGGCTTATGGAAAACTCCCCGGCCATTGATTATGGAACCCATATCCCGGGGATAACAGATGGGTATATTGGGGCTGCACCTGATGCCGGGGCCTATGAATATGGAGGCGAAGATTGGATTGCCGGTTCGGATATCGAGATTCCCGATCTGTCTGATATTGTTTTCATTCCGGAAATCGAACCACAGGATTTAATTGCCTGGTATCCATTTAACGGTAATGCACAGGATGAAAGCGGTAATGCTTATCATGCAAGTGATATAATCGGAGCAACTTTATGCGAGGATAAAGATGGAAATCCAAACAGTGCTTACGCTTTTGATGGAATTGATGACAAGATCATTATCCCGCACATCGGGGTAAACCTGGCTCAGGATTTTACAATCGCTTACTGGTATCAACCGAATGATTTTCTTACACGTCAGTGGCTGTTTGGCAACAGGCATACCTTAACAGGTGAAGAAGGCAATGGACTGGAAAGCGATATTTTTGAGGGGGATATAAAGTTCTTCTGGCCGGCACAACTAACTTTATCACAAGAGTTGATATCCAACAACTGGCAATTTGTAGCTTTCACTAAAGAAAACAATATTTTTTATCGTTTATTTTATAATGGTGAATTGGTAGATGCCAGTTCAAGCTCAAGCAGTCCTAATAATAATAACCCCTGGCGCATTGGTGCGCATTACAACCAACAAGGCTGGGGCGCCCATTTTAATGGCAAAATCGATGAAATACGTATTTATGGCAGAGCCTTGTCACCCGGTGAAATAGAAGATTTGTACAATGGAAATCCTATTGGCCTTTTAAATAATGAGATAAATGATGATGAAATACTGATCTATCCAAACCCGAGTTCTTCAAAATTTTATTTATCAGGACTTGATCAAAATGTTTTCAATATTGAAGTTTTTAATTATTTCGGCACAAAAATCCTGGAGAAGAGGACAACAGAAGATTTTAGTTTTTCCCTTAAGAAATCTGGTGTCTACATAGTTTTGCTTTATGATAATTACGACAAGCTAATTGCCCGGAAAAAGATAATCAAACGATAAACATATTATTAATATGGAAATAAAAAAGCTGCTCATAATTATATTTATTGCCGGAATACTGCTTGCATGTAATTCAACTACTCCGGAGATTATACCCATGGCTGTTGTACCCAGTTCTCAGCAATTGGCATATCAGGAGATGGAAATGATTGGATTTATTCATTTTAGCATTAATACTTTTACAGATAAGGAATGGGGGTATGGGGATGAGTCACCTGAACTGTTTAATCCAGGTAATCTGGATGTGGAACAGTGGGCAAAAACTGCGCATGATGCCGGGATGAAACAATTGATCCTTACAGCCAAACACCACGATGGCTTTTGCTTATGGCCTTCAGAGTATACGGAGCATTCTGTTAAAAACAGCCCCTGGAAAAACGGACAGGGTGACCTCGTAAGGGAGTTTGTTGATGCCTGTCACAAATATGGCCTGAAGGTGGGTTTATACCTTTCTCCCTGGGATAGAAACCATAAAAATTACGGGAAACCCGAATACATTAACTATTACAGAAATCAATTAACTGAATTGTTGACCAATTATGGCGAGATATCTGAAATTTGGTTTGACGGTGCAAATGGCGGTGATGGTTATTATGGCGGCGCCAATGAAATCAGGAAGATTGATCGTAAAACATATTATAACTGGGATAGCACCTTCAAGCTGGTTAAAAGACTTCAGCCTGATATTATCATCTTTTCGGATGCCGGTCCGGGTTGCCGATGGATTGGCAATGAACATGGTATTGCAGGCGAAACCAACTGGAGTACCATCAAAGGTGATTCCTTATTTATCGGTGCGTCAAAGCAAGCCTACTTAAACACTGGGGATTCGGAAGGAACAGACTGGATTGTCGGCGAATGTGATGTCTCCATCAGGCCGGGTTGGTTTTATCATCAAACACAGGATGATCAGGTGAAATCGTTACACGATCTTATAAATATCTATTATGGTTCGGTAGGAAGAAATGGATTATTGCTGCTTAATATACCTCCTGATCAAAGAGGCTTAATTCATGAAAATGATGTACAGAGACTAAAGGAATTTTCTGCATTTCTAAAAAGTAGTTTTGATGAAAACGTGGCATCAGACAAGAATGCTTCTGCAAGTAATTACAGGGGTAACCTGGATCTATATCATCCCAATAAAATGCTGGACGAGGATAAAAATACCTATTGGGCAACTGACGATGACATTCTAAAATCCTCGGTGGAAATTGACCTGGGGGAGCCGGCTCAATTTGACTTGATCGTACTGAGTGAATTTATTGCATTAGGCCAGAGGGTTACATCCTTTACCGTGGAGGCCGTTCATGATGATCATTGGCATATCATTGCAAAGGGGACAACCATTGGGTATAAAAGGATTTTAAAGGTACAAAAGACAAAAACAAATAAACTCAGGCTAAATATACTGGATGCTAAATCCTGTCCGCTTATTACTTCCTTTGAATTATTTGAGGAAGCTGTTATTAATATACAATAGTAATACTTGCATTGAATGAAAGGATTATTTAACAAGATAATTGAAGTCAATCTAAATGATAGGAGTCATCAGGTAATTAATATTGCTGATGAAGTTTATGAGAATTATCTGGGGGGGCGCGGCCTGGGAGTAAAATTGTTTACGGATAGGGTACCGCCTACTGTAGATCCTTTTAGCCCGGAAAATATATTGGTTTTTACCATCGGCCCTGTAACAGGCACATCGGTATCAACCAGTGGCCGTATGTCGCTGGTTACGAAATCTCCGCTGACAGGGACCATATTTTATTCCAACACCGGAGGCATCTTTGGTTTCAGCATGAAAAGGTGTGGAATAGATGGAATCATAATAGAAGGGAAATCTGAAAAACCATGTTATATTGTTATTGATGGCAATAAAGGATTGGAGATCAAGGATGCAGATGAACTCTGGGGGCTGGATACGGAAGCAACTTATGACAAATTAAAAGAACTTGAAGGCGAAAAAGTACGTACCCTGGAAATTGGTCCTGCCGGAGAAAATCAGGTTCGACTGGCATCCATCATGAACGATGCCAGCAGGGCTTTTGGCCGTGGCGGAGTGGGGGCGATCATGGGTTCAAAAAACCTGAAAGCCATTGCCGTTATTAACGGGAAGCAAAAAACGGAAGTCGATAATCCGGAATTATTAAAGAATTATGCCAAATCAGCCCTGGATAAAATAAAAGCTTTGCCGGTTACCCGTTCTGCTCTTCCTTTGTTTGGAACTGCCGGTGTGTTGCATGTAACGAATAGTTTGGGCATGTTACCCATTCGTAATTTCAAATATGGCCAGCATGAAAAAGCACCTTTGATTGGAGGTGAGGCCATCCGTAAAGAAATACTGGTAAAAACGGAAGCCTGTTATGGGTGTACTATACGCTGCGGAAGGCTGACAGAAGCCGGAAGCATGAAAGGGAAAGGACCGGAATACGAAACGGTTTGGTCTCTGGGGGCAAATTGCGAGATTTTCAACCTGATTAAAATAACCCAGGCAAATTATCATTGCAATAAGCTTGGATTGGATACAATTTCCATGGGGGTGACCATTTCCTGTGCGATGGAATTACAGGATAAAGGCCTGTTTCCATATAAGGAAGTTAAATTTGGCAATGAAGATGTGCTGAGTGAATTGGTAATTAAAACAGCAAAAAAAGAAGGTATTGGGGCCGAACTCGCTGAAGGATCAAAACGTCTTGCGGAAAAATACGGTGATGCTGAAACAGCCATTCATGTGAAAGGCTTGGAATTGCCAGCTTATGATCCCAGGGGTGCCATGGGGCATGCGCTGGGATATGCAACCAGTAATCGGGGGGGATGCCATTTGACCGGATATATGGCTGCAATGGAGATCTTCAATGCCCCAAAAAAAATACCACGCTTTACCATTGGTGGAAAACCTGACCTGCTTGTTTTAAAACAGAACCAAAGTGCAATAGAGGACAGCCTTGTAAACTGCAAGTTTTCAGGCTATGCTCTGGGATTTGATTACCAGGCAAGGTTTGTATCTGCTATTACCGGGCTTGATTTTAATGTAACGCGCCTATTAGAAATAGGCGAACGCATTTACAACCTGGAGCGGATTTTCAACATTGGTGCAGGCTTTAGCAATGCCGATGATAAGCTGCCTGAAAGGTTTGAAAACGAACCCTTTAAAGAAGGATTATCGAAAGACAGAGTAGTTCCAATAAAAGAAATGCTAAGCGATTACTATCGTGTCAGGGGCTGGGATGAGAACGGCGTGCCCAAAAAGGAAAAACTGCAGGAGTTGGGGTTGAAGTAAAAAAACCTCTGCGTGCTCTGCGAGAAAAAATAATTATCATGAAAATAGACAAAGAAACATTCAACAGCTTCGACCTTGTCGGTAAAGATTTGAGCAACCGTGGATACAACAGCAGCCATGCTGGCAACTTATCCATGAAAAGTGGCGGTAAAATCATTATTACACGGCGTTCGGCAATGTTGGGCTGGCTGCAACCGGAAGATCTTGTTGTAATCGACCTGGAAGAAGAGGATGCCCACAGCGGATTAATCGCCAGCACTGAATCAAATGTTCATCGCAACATTTATAAACATACCGATGCTATGGCTATCGTACATGCCCATGCACCTGCAACTACAGCCCTTTCCATGATAGAAGATGAAATTACATGTATTGATGGCGAAGGGATGTTTTTATATAAGAAGATCCCTGTGGTGGAATGCGACATCCCTGTAGGCTCTTATGAAGTGGCTGAAAAAGTAGCCCCGGCTTTGCAAAATTACCCGGCAATAGTAGTTAGGGCACATGGTGTCTTTGCCAAAGGTGTTACACTGGAAGACGCCCTGGGTGTTTTAACCGGAGTTGAGCAGGCGGCTGATATTATTTATCGGGTAAAACTATTGGGGCAACCCTTAAAACGTGACTATTCAAAAGAAAAAGGGTTTACAAATTGGTAGATCAAAGCAGAAAACAATGAAGAAAAAACTAAAAAAGAATAAAAAACTGGAGGAAATAATTCTGCAGGTTGCGGAGGTAGCTCAATACCTCTGGCAAAAAGGATGGGCTGAGCGGAACGCAGGAAACATATCAGTTAACATCGATCATCTTATTGAAGGTGACCTTGATGAAATAAGTCAATACCCTGATTTTGAGCTACCGGAGCCGTACCCCGAATCTGATCAAGCGGGAACATCAGTGCTTACAGTAGTTGAAACTGTTGACCTGTACCCAACAATATTGGAACTCTGCAATGTCACAATTCCTTTTAAAACCGATGGTGAAAGCTTTGCAGCCTTAATATTGAATCCTGCAATCCATAAGGATGACGTAGCATATAGCTATTTCAGACAAGGGATTTCCGTCAGAACCAGCCGCTACCGTTTAACCAAATATTTTAGAAATGAGATGCCTGTTATTGAGCTATATGATTATCTTGAAGATCCTTATGAAACAAAGAACCTGGCATCAGATAAACCTGAAATTGTAAAGGAGTTGTTGCCGGTTTTGGAAAAAGGTAATACCGGACTTTTTAATACTGAAAATTAAAACAAATGATTAAACAGCAATTATTTCTCATCCTTATCGCAGGACTCATTTTAAATGCCTGCACCAATTCCAGGAAACCGAAAAATCAGGATAGTCCCCAACTTATAAGCTACAAACTCTGGTACCAGCAGCCGGCAAAGATCTGGGATGAGGCTTTGCCTGTCGGAAATGGCCGTCTGGGGGCAATGGTTTTTGGAGGTGTTTACAAGGAACGCATCCAGGTAAACGAAGAAAGCCTGTGGGCCGGAGAACGGTTCAACACCAATAACCCCAATGCCCTCCGCGATCTACCACAGATCAGGAATCTCATTTTTGAAGAAAAAATACAAGAAGCTTACGAATTAGGAAATAAAAGCCTGCTGGGAACCCCTCCCCGATTTCGTTCCTATCAAACACTGGGTGATATTTATTTGTCATTCGACAGTATAGCTTCCTTCACAGATTATCAACGGGAACTGTTATTAAATCCCGGCATATCCCGTACGGTTTTCACGATCGATGGAATAACATACACAAGGGAAATATTTGTTTCTGCACCTGATAATATTATCCTCATTCATATAACTGCTGATAAACCAGGGGCAATTAATACTACGATTGCTTTGCAAAGGCAAAAGGATGCTGATGTTACAGCCGAATTCAATCAACTTATATTAACAGGACAGATTATTGATGACACAAATGATGCACAGGGGCCCGGTGGCGAACATATGAAGTTTGCAGCAAAATTGTTAGCTATAAACAACGGAGGAGAGCTCATTACAGGTACTTCAACTCTTCAAGTCTCAAATGCTGATGAATTAAGCATTCTGTTTACCGCTGCTACTGATTATAGCCTGGATAAACTCAATTTTGACAGGAATATAAACCCGCTGATGATTTGCAATGAAATATTAAGCAAGGCTGAGAACAAATCATTTGAACAAATAAAAGAAGCGCATGTTAAAGAGCATCAATCTGTTTTTAACCGGCTTGAAATTAACCTGGGCAATAAGCAACTTGCCGGAATGCCTACAAATAAACGTTTGGATTCAGTAAGGAATGGAGGAAATGATCCCGCCCTGGTAGCATTATATTTTCAATACGGAAGGTATTTATTAATGGGTAGTTCAAGGGCTCCCGGAACACTACCTGCCAATCTGCAGGGGGTTTGGAATGAACACTTCAAGGCTCCATGGAATTCTGATTACCATACAAACATCAACTTGCAGATGAATTACTGGCATGCGGAAATTTGCAATCTCCCTGAAATGCTTGAACCTCTGGTTAATATTGTTGATAAATGGAGAGAGCCCGGAAGAGTAACCGCCTCAGAAATGTACGGATGCGGTGGCTGGACCATGCATCACGCGACAGATATCTTTGGCAAAACTGTTCCAAATGCAGATATGCGCTGGGGTATGTCGCCTTTAAGTGGGGTGTGGATGTGCTTCCCTTTATGGAGACACTATGAGTTTAGCATGGATAAAGATTACCTGAGGGAAAAAGCTTATCCTGTTATGAAGGAGGCCATGGATTTTGTAAGCGATTTCCTTATTGAGAAGGATAATTACCTTGTTACCAATCCTACTATGTCGCCTGAAAATGCTTACGTCCTTGATGGTAAAGATTATCCATGTCAGTTGACTTATGCATCTACCATAGATAACCAAACCCTTACCGCCCATATAGATCACTGCATCCGGGCCAGCGAGATACTGGGAGCGGATGAGGACTTAAGGGAAGAATGGATTGATATACTGTTAAAGATCCCACCCGTCAGGATAGGAAAGGACAGTACGATCATGGAATGGATTGCAGACTATGATGAATGGGAACCAGGCCACAGGCATATGTCACACCTGCTGGGATTATATCCGCTGGCACAAATTACTCCGGAAACCCCAAAACTATTTGAAGCTGCAAAAAATACCATCGAAAAAAGATTAAAGCACGGAGGCGGACATACCGGATGGAGCCGGGCCTGGATGATCAATTTTTTTGCAAGGTTGCACGAAGCAGAAGCAGCTCATGATCATGTAATGGCATTACTGAGAAAATCAACGCAAAGTAATTTATTTGATTCTCATCCTCCTTTTCAGATTGATGGTAATTTTGGAGGCACGGCAGGCATTGCAGAAATGCTGCTGCAAAGTCATAATGGCGTAATCCAAATACTACCGGCCCTTCCTGCAGCATGGCCCGATGGAAGCATAAAAGGACTGCGCGCCAGAGGCGGGTTTGAAGTAGATATAGAATGGAAAGATGGAGTGATGACCGCTACCACCATCCACGCAAATACTGAAAATAAATGTTTTCTAAAATATAAAGATCATGTGGTAAGCCTCGAACTGAAAAAGGGAGACATCATAACTGTAAATGATCAGCTTAATTGAAATGTGACTTATGTAAATGTAAAATTTATTAAAATGAACCATAGATTTACCAAGGTAGAGCAAGCTTTTATCGAACATCAGAAGATGGGAAAGAATAATGCAAGAATTCCATACATTACAGTAAATAATTTTCCCCAGCTGGGATTGCTGACTTCCCTGAGGTTTTTAGAGTGGGTAAACAATAATCCCGAAGGTGTTATAAGTCTGCCAACAGGAAAAACACCGGAACATTTTATCAAATGGACCAGGCATTTGCTTGAAAACTGGAATACCAAATCTGTTGATTCAATCAAAGATAAATATGGGCTTGATTGCTCAAAAAAACCGGATTTGAAAGGGCTGCAGTTTGTTCAGATCGATGAATTTTATCCGATTAGTTCAAAGCAGCACAATAGTTTTAATTTTTACGTCCGGGATTTTTATATTAAAGGTTTTGGTTTGGATGAAAAGAGGGCTTTACTTATCAATGCAGAAGATATCACCCTGTATGAAGGAAAAAGTTACCAGGAAGTATTCCCGGATTTGCAGATCGATTTGCGGCTGAGATACAAAGACTGCCAATCGAAACAAGAAATTATCCAACAGAAATCCATCTATAAAATTGATCAATGGTGCAGCGATTATGAATGGAAAATACAAGAAAAAGGGGGGATAGGATTCTTTTTGGGAGGTATCGGGCCGGATGGTCATATTGCCTTTAATGTGCGGGGTTCGGATCATAATTCCACTACCCGTTTAACTGCAACAAATTTTGAAACCCAGGCAGTGGCGGCCGGAGACCTTGGCGGAATCGAGATTTCAAGAAATCGATTGGTGATCACTATCGGATTGAAAACAATTACAAGGAATCCTGATGTTGTTGCCATTATTATTGCTGCCGGCGAAGCAAAGGCCGGAATAATTAAAGAGGCCCTGGAAAACCCACCCTCCAATATGCTCCCTGCAACAGTATTGCAAAAAGTAAAAAACAGCAGGTTCTACATTACCAAAGGAGCCGGAATAAAATTACAGGATAGCCTGAACAACTACTACCTCAAAAGCTCCTGGACAAAAGAAAAAACCCAGAGGGTCATTATTGATCTATGCCTAAGCCTGGATAAGTTTGGGCGTGATATTACTTTGGAGGACATGAAAAATGATCAGTATGCAAGCTTGATCCCCAATCTTGATGAGAATACAGTCACAACGGTTATCGAACAAATGAAATCCAGGATTGATCTGGGCCTGGAAAAGAAGAAGAATCAAACATTTTTTCACACCGGGCCCCACCATGATGATATTATGCTTGGGCTGTTTCCGGAAGTTATACAGCAACTGAGGCAGATATCCAATCAGTTTAATTTTGTCATACTTACTTCCGGCTTCACTGCTGTAACCAATTCCTTTGTCATTCAATCCCTCAATAACGTTAAAAGTTGTCTGGATAATGAAACGATTGAGATGATCACCTATCCCGATTTTTACAAAAAAGGCTTTAAATATAAATGGGATAAAGATGTTTATCATTACCTGAACAAGATCGCTTCGGGTGAAGCTCACGAAATACTGCGGGGGGCAAGCCACCGGATTGTCCGAATCCTGGTGGAAATCTATAATATCAAAAATACTGCCGGATTAAAGGCTAAAATTGATGAGATCATTCACCTTCTGCAAAACTCTTATGAAGGTGAAAAAGACCCGCCTAAAATACAGAAGCTCAAAGGTATGATGAGGGAATTTGAGGAAGAGTTGGTCTGGGCACACTACGGAGTACAGGTGAAAAATGTTCATCACCTGAGACTGGGATTCTATACAGGTGATATTTTCACTGAAGAACCGGAAAGGAAAAGGGATATCATGCCCATACTGGAAATGTTGCGCAAGATAAAACCAGACGTGCTCAGCGTGGTATTGGATCCGGAGGGAAGTGGCCCTGATACACATTACAAAGTCTTGCAGGCCATTTCAGAAGCATTGCGGATTTGGAGAGATGAAGAAGATATCTCAAAGCTCAGGATCATCGGTTATCGTAATGTCTGGTATCGCTTTCACCCTGCCGAAGCAGATGTGATCGTGCCTGTTTCATTGAATTCCCTGCAAATATTTAATGAGTCTTTCCGGCATTGTTATCTCTCCCAGGTAAATGCATCATTCCCCAGTTATATGCACGATGGGATATTTAGTGAACTTGCCAAGAAGATATGGACAGAGCAATATGAATCTATCCGGCTTTTGCTTGGTAAATCATATTTTTATGAAAGCGAAAATCCTAAATTGAGGGCAACACACGGGCTGATTTTTTACAAAGAAATGGATGTTGACACCTTCCTCCTTCAGGCAAGAGAACTGAAAGAAACAATGGAGGGATCAATTGGCTTTCAGGTGTAACAAATAAAGATGGCCAAAGGAATTATCAATTGCTAAATCGCTGGCTCGGGCAATTGAACTATTTTTGCATAGAATCCATAAAACCAAGCATGAAGAAATTAATTTATCGTTATCTGGGCACCTTGCTCCTTAGCATCATAGGACTTACGGCTTTAACCCAAAACAGCTATACCCAATATGATTACTTACCGGGTATTATCAGGGATTACAAACCGGCATACGAGACAAATTATCCCGCCTGGGGAAAAATGCTTTACGACTATCCTGTGAACTTTAATGATGTTTCCGGAGCATTTGAAGCCTATATGCTGCAACATAAAAATGAAAAGAGTCCTTTGATCCGCTATTTCAGGATCTGGAGCCGGGCCATTGAATTCTATGTCCAGCCTGATGGAAGCATCCTGCTCCCGGACTTACACTCCTACTATGAAAAACTGAAAGATGCCCAGGTGGCAGCCCGGCATAAGGACGAAGGAAAAGATGAATCCAACTGGACCTTCCTTGGGCCTAAGGAAACTTTCTGGCTGAATACATCGGGCTCAGCAACAGACCCTCTCTCCTGCCCCTGGCAGGTTAATATATACTCATTTGATGTTGCGGCTACTGATTATGACATCATATATTGCGGGAGTGAAACCGGATACCTTAATAAAACCATTGATGCCGGAATGCACTGGCAATTACTGGCGCCTGAATATCCATTTGGTGGTGGTGTTACAGCCGTTGTGGTTCATCCCAACGATCCTGATATTGTATACGCAGCTGCAGGCAACCAGGTGCATAAAAGCCTTGATGGCGGCCTGAGCTGGATCCCTCTCCTGCCAAGTGGAGCCCTGTTCTATCCCAATCGCCTGAAAATAGACAACAATAATCCCCAAAAAATTATTTCTTCATCATCCAGTGGCGTACATTTGAGTACTGACGGTGGCAACACCTGGACTCAAAAATGGACAAGTTCTGCCTGGGATGTAGAGTTCAAGCCCGATGATCATAACATGATCTATGCACTGAGTAAAAGCGGTGGCAATTTCACCATGGTCATTTCAACCGACGGGGGGCAAAGCTTCAGTCTGGAACCTACTTTTCCGTCTTCCATCACTGAATCGAGCGCAGGCCTGCTGGCAGTAAGTGCCGCCAATCCGGATCTCCTGTTTATCATCATGCTGAGTGCTGACAATACGCCATATCTCTATCAGGGGACTTTGAATAATGGAAGCTGGACATGGGATCTGCTTGCGACCGGGCAAACCCCTTCCTTCAGCATGAACAATGGCCAGGGATTTTTCGACCTGGTGCTGGATGTATCCCCAACTGATGCCAATATTATCATGGTAGGAACCACTACGCTATTTAAGTCATTAAATGGAGGCAGTAGCTTCACTGCCGTTGGAGGTTATTATGGTGATTTCAGCATTCATCCGGATATACAGGATATTAAGATGCTTCCCAACGGGGACAGCTGGGTTTCAACAGATGGTGGAATGAATCTCACCACAGATGACTTTACATCTCAATCGAATTACTTTGTTCGTGTCAATGGGCTGGTGGGTTCCGATATGTGGGGCTTCGACCAGGGCTGGAATGAAGACCTTGTCGTGGGTGGCAGATATCATAATGGCAATACGGCTATTGCCGATTTCTATCAAGCGAAAGCATTGCGCATGGGCGGAGCTGAATCTCCGACAGGTTGGGTGGTACAGGGCAAAAGCCGGCATGCAGCTTTCAATGACCTGGGCAATGGATGGATCCTTCCGCCAACTGCAGAAGCAGCACCTGAAGGCCGTTTCATCTTCAGTAAATATCCCAACATGGATGAATATGGCGGACGCCGCGGAAACCTCGTAACACATCCCAATTATTATGGTACCTTTTACCTTGGAGAAGGCACCGGATTCTGGAAAAGTACCGATATGGGAACAAGCTATGATCTGTTGTATACCTTCCCTGATAAAGTCCGTTACCTGCAGATCAGCTATAGCAACCCGCTTGTCTTTTATGCTGATGTGATCAATAAAGGTTTATATAAAAGTGAAGACGGAGGCCTTAGCTGGACCTTAAAACCGGCATTGTGCAGCAGCCCCAATGGTACGAGTTACTGGAAAGGAAAATTATTTTTTGCCATCTCCCCTTACGATGAAAACCAGATTTACGCCTGTTTGCAAAATGGCACCTGGTCGTCTGATATCGGAATGATATTCCGCTCAACAGATGGCGGGGACAGCTGGGAGAATTGGACCGGAACACTTTCGGAATATACCAAGTGTTTATGCGTTCAGCCTTCTGACGGACAGTCTGAGATCATATATTTATTTACTACTTCACGGGGTGGATCTGTCGCGAGTGTTTTTTACCGGACAGAAGGTATGGATGACTGGGTTTCTTTTGATACCGACTATCCTGCCGGGATGTCAGTGAATCTGGCCATGCCTTTTTTCAGGGATGGAAAGATCAGGGTTGCAGGAAGCGCAGGGATATGGGAATCTACCCTGAAGGAACCTGAATTTGAACCCATCATCAACCCATGGGTGGAACGTGCTCATTTCAACTGCATGCTGGATACACTTTATTTCGAAGATCACAGCATCATGAATCACGACGGAGCCAGCTGGACCTGGAGTATCACACCGGCACCACTGTACATTGAAGATGTAAACATGAGAAACCCAGAGGTGGTTTTGGGCAATCCCGGAACTTATAGCGTGAGTCTTAGCGTCGACAAGAATGGTCAAACCTATTCGAAAACCATCCCGGATATGATCACCACCACCACATGCCCCTCCATAGAAGACTGTAGTAATCCTGCTGAACTACCGAAGGAAATATGGGAATTGCTATATGTTGACAGCGAAGAGATCAATTATCCCGGACTGGCGATCATGAGTTTTGATGACGATCCTGAGACCATCTGGCATACCCGGTGGAGTACAGGTAGCGATCCTTATCCTCATGAGATCCATGTTGACCTGGGTGCCACATACAGGATTTTTAGTTTTACTTACCTGACCCGGCAGGATGGCGTCAATGGAAGGATCAAAGACTATGAACTCTACGTGAGTGAAGATCAGTTTAACTGGGGTGAAGCAGTTAGCATTGGCAGCTGGGAAAACACAGCCTCACCACAAAGCATCGACTTTCCCGATGGTATTATTGGGAGATATTTCCGCTTGCTGGCCATCTCAGAAGTAAATGGAAATGCATGGGCCTCGGCAGCTGAATTCACAATGGTGGGCTGCACTGACCTTACCTATGGCACCTCTGCGCCTGACATGAGGCAGGACATCAAGGCCTTTCCTGTTCCGAGCAATGGAAAAGTGTACCTTTTTCTTCCTTCCGATGCTTCTTTCACCTACCATATCCTTAACAGTATGGGACAGGTCTGTGGGCAGGGAAGTATCGGAGAAGCAGCTAAGGATCATTCCTTTGATCTGGGATCATATAAGCCCGGGATCTATTTCATACAGCTTCGGAGTTCCCGGGGCATCCTGTATAATGTGAAAATGGTCAGAGAATAACTTATTATTTAATAACAATCTTCCGGACCATATGGCCTGTTTCTCCGCTGAGTGAAACAAAATAAACACCTGGCTGAAGGTTTAATTCACCCGCCGACAGGCTAAATTCATAAGCTTTTTGCATTGTCAATCCCCATTTAATACCTCTTACAAATTCGTTTCCATCTATAAAACCCTGTGTAAAACAGGAAACCATATTAAGTAATTACCGTAAAAACATCCTTATATACACTTATTTAACACTTAAAGCTGACGAAACCTCAATGAACTTCGTATATTTATCCGGCTCATTCTTGTATAGGCAAAAAACTTGGGCTTTATTCAGTAAACAAAATTGAAACCAAATTTATAAACTATGAAAAAACAAAACATCTTTATCGGGTTTCTGGCCATCCTGTTCTTTATCGGGCAGGCAGCAATCAGTCAAACAATCTCCTACCAAGATAGCTGGAACGAACAAGGATTCAGTTTGCAGGAGGAAACATCCTCTCATGTGATCATTAATTACTCATTAACGGATTTTGCACTTATTGATGTAAATATCGATGGGGAAATTGCCAAAGCCATCAAGGTTCCCGGCATTTTCCTTCCCAATGACGAAGGAGCACCGGATCTTCCCGGTTCAGGAAAATATATTGCGATTCCGCAGGGTGCCGAAGCTGTACTTAATATTAAGGCGCTGAGAAAAGAAGTGATCAAAAATGTCAATGTAGCACCGGCAATGGCCATACCGCTTGACAGTGATCAGTCTCCTCTAAAGTATGAGAAAGACCAGAAAATTTATTCCAGCAATCAATATTACCCGGCTGAACCGGTCATCCTTTCTGAAAATCTTAAAATAAGGGGTGTGGATGTTGTCATGCTAGGCATTACTCCCTTCCAGTATAATCCTGTTACAAGAGAACTCATTGTTTACCGTGACCTGCAAATTGAGGTCAGCTTTAAAGGTGGTAACGGACAATTCGGAGAAGACCGCCTGCGCAGCCGCTGGTGGGACCCGTTACTCCATACTTCAGTGATCAATGCCAGCACCCTCCCGCAAATGAATTATACTCACGAGGCTTCTGTTTCTGAAACACCCGATTATGAATATATTATCATCACACCAGACATTACTGATTTTATTAGCTGGGCAGATACCATTAAA
>JABMQZ010000079.1 GCA_013202965.1 Bacteroidota bacterium
CAAACCTTACTGGTCATTATTGGGAGGTACCAGGAACTGATTACCCGGTTGTTGCAACCAAATAATGGAGATCGATCGATAAAAAGCTAAAACAATAATTGCATAAAATATCTGGCTTGCCGGAATTACATTTGAAAACATTTTGTCTTTTAGTATTCCGGCAAGCTTTTTTTATTCCTCATTTCATCAAAACCATTTAACATGAAAAAAATATTTACTATCCTTTTAAGCATCATGCTCATTAGCCCTGCACTGGTCAATGCACAGGGCTGCATGGAGCCTTCTTCCGATGACGGTGTATCGGTGATTGGTTTTATCCAACCTGAATTCCAATATGATTTCGGTGGCATTGGCAAAGAAGACTTCGATGTACCTTTAGACTACAATAGCTTTAAGTTTAGAAGGGCAAGATTAGGTGTAACCGGTAATGTTCCTTACGACATTACTTATTATGTAATGGCTGAGTTTGGAAACTATTCCATGACGGGTGAGTATATGCCCTACCTCCTGGATGCTTTCATTACTTATAACAGACTGGGGCCCTGGGTGAATATCACCATGGGGCAATTCAAATCCCCATTCGGGCTTGAACTCAATACTGCCTGTCATAAGTTACATACCATTAAACGTTCGATGGTTGTCAATGAACTGGCATCCCCTTTCCGTGATATTGGGATCATGTTTTCGGGTGGAACTGATTCTCTGAGCTTTTTTGGCCTCAACAACCACAATATCATCACCTATAAATTTGCCATACTGAATGGAACAGGTAAAAATATGTGGGATAATAATAGCTCTAAAGATATTGTTGCCAGGATCGTGCTTTCCCCATGGAAATTTATCCGCCTTGGTGGTAGCTACAGAAGCGGCAAACAACCTCCTGGTACTGCCGGTTCAGATAAAGATGATGAACGATCACGCTATGGAGGTGATATTGAACTGGAATTCGGAAATTTCCTTTTCCAGGGTGAATACATTTGGGGAGAAGACATCGGTTCAAAATTAGTTGGTGGAGGTTGTGGTGGTGAGGACGAAGTTGTGATTGGCACATTCATCAGCAGCGGTTATTTTGGACAGGTTATGTATATGACACCCTGGAGACTTCAACCGCTTCTTAAGTATGAAACTTACGACACCTATAATAAATATGAAGACGATACAGATGCAATGATCTCAACTATTACTGTTGGCTTGAACTATTGGATCAACGATTGGACAAGGGTACAGTTGAATTATCTCTATCATGATAAAACAACAGATCTTGCACCTAATGATAATGATTCGTACTTCCAATACTACCAGAGCCAGTTTATTGTCCAGGCCCAGGTCAATTTTTAATCATATAAACTATTAATGTCATGAAAAAAATAAAAGTGTCAATGATCCTGGCGGTGATGTTCCTGTTCATCACACAGTTACTTACTGCACAGGTACTCATCTCAGCCAAAGAATTTACAGCTGAGAAAAAGAAGGATAAAACCATGGTAGTCATCGACGCAAGCGCTGCCGACGACTACGCCAAATCACATGTGATGGGAGCAGTTAATGTTCCTCATAAAGCATTACACCAGGAAGGTGATGTTGAAGGCTTGATCCTGTCACCTGAAAACCTGGCTGCATATTTCGGCGGTAAAGGTGTCAGCAATACCAGCAAGATCGTGATCTACGATAATGGTACAAACAAAGCTGCGAGCCGGGTATACTGGATACTCGACTACCTGGGCGCTGAAAACATTCGCATCCTCCATAAGGATATGGCTCAGTGGAAAGCTGCCCGCCTGCCCCTGACAAGAAATAAAACTACCGTTAAGGCCAGCACTTTTACACCCAATGTAAATAGCAGCATTATTGCACAGGCCTCTGATGTTAAAGCATGTAGCGGCAGTTGTATTCTTGTGGATGTCAGGCATATTTCTGAATTTGATGGTACTTCTGAAAAGCCTGTCAGCGATGGCCATATCAAAGGTGCTATCAATGTTGAATACAAGGAATTTGTAAATGACAAAGGTGCTTTTAAATCTAAAGATCAGCTTACAGCACTTGCGGAAAAGCACGGGATTACTGCCGACAAAACAATTATACTTTACTGCGCTACCAGCGTTCGCTCAGGAATTGTTTTTGTTGCCTTGAAAGAAATCCTCGGCTATCCGAATGTCAAGGTTTATGACGGCGCATACAATGAATGGAAAGCCGCAGGAAACTCCCTGGTGAAATAAATAAAAAAATCTTTGAAATTGATTATCCTCGCGGCAAGCCACGAGGAATCATTTGATTGAAATTCATTTTGCTACATAGAAAAGGCTGCTATTTTTGGCGGCCTTTTTTTTATAGGACATAGGGGAAGATTTCTTGCTGGCTGATGGAGACTTGGAGACTCATAACTAACCTGCAAGTTCGCTCTTCCTGTTTTTAAACGCTCTGTTGGCAATGGCGATACTTAATTCGTATAAGCCCAGAAGTGGAATGACCACAAGGACCTGGCTGAAAACATCAGGAGGTGTGATGATGGCAGAAAGAACGAGCAGGATCACCAGCATGTATTTGCGATTCTTCTTCAGGTAAGCCGGGGTCAGGATACCCACTTTTGTCAGGAAAAAAACAAAAACTGGCAACTCAAAGACTATTCCCACCGACAGAGAAACCGATACCACCGTGCTGATGTATGAACTGAGTGAAACATTATTGGCGACAGCTTCACTTACCTGGTATGTGCCCAGGAAGTTAATGGTAAGCGGAACAATCAGGAAATAACTAAAAAGCACCCCCGTAAGGAAGAGGATGGAGCAAACAAGAACGGTACCTCCGGAATATTTCTTCTCAGTCGGCTTTAAGGCAGGCTGGATAAATCTCCATATCTCATGAAGAATGTATGGAAAGCCAACGATAACGCCAGCCATAATGGAAATATACATATGAGTGAGAAACTGTCCCGACATCCTGATATTGATGATCTCAAGCCCTGAATTATCCAGGCATAAAGCCGAAACACCCACTATTTCAGAAAAACTGCACAAGAGCCGCGTTGTAAGAAAGTCAGGCCTGATGGGTGCCAGGATGATCCTATTGAATATAAAGTCCTTGAAGATAAATGCAACAATAGCGAGAATCACTACAGCAACGATAGAACGAACCAGATGCCAGCGCAATTCATTCAGATGATCCCAAAACGACATTTCCTTTTCGGAAGGTTTTCCGGGAGGGGGATTTTTCTTCGTACTGTGAGTTTCAGGCATCCTATCTGGTTCTTTAATAATTCTCAAAAGTAATAAATCCTCTAAAATATTTATGTTTGTAATCAAATACCTGATATACGGTACAAATAAATGCAAGTCTCAAACCTCATAAAGCTTATTCCTACTTACAGCAAGCTGTTACGGGATGCCCGAAGACAAAAGAAATTTGTCAATGCTGTACTGGAACCGATGATCAGGGTAGCCTCCAACAATAATGATGGCAGCCTCGATGAAGATGATTTCAAAAAGATCAGAACTTACTATGGTTTTGGAGTGCCGGCCATCGTAGGGGAAGGATTCTGCACCTTGCGCGGGAAAGCCATGATGGAAAGGGAAAGGTTTACAAGCACATACCAGGGGGCGCTCACCGGATTATATGATGATTTCTTCGACAAAACACATATTGACCCTGAGGGGATCAGAAAGATGATGGATGATCCATCCGGATTCCCGGCCTCTTCCTCCCTTGAACAATTATTTACCATACTGCTGACAAAGGTCCATGAAGGGCTGTACGATAAAGACCTCTTCAATCGTATGTTTGAGCAGGTTTTCCTGGCGCAGGCCGAAAGTAGTAAGCAAACCGGAAGTGGGCTCTCTATAGAAGAAATCAAAGACATTAGCTTCAGAAAAGGGGGATTTTCCCTGCTGTTTTACAGGAGTATTTTCTCTCATGAACTCATTGAAGGAGAGGAAGAAGCATTATACAATGCAGGGGGCCTGATGCAATTGGGAAATGACATCTTCGATGTATATGATGACGACAGGCAAGATATAAAAACAATTCTTACCGCAAGCAGGACAATGAATGAGGTCAGGGATATCTTCAGGGAGCAGATGGAGAAGAGCATCAGGCTGATCAGGAAGTCGGCATACATGGATAAGGATAAGTCAGCTTACATTCACAAATTTACTCTTGCTATTTCGAGGTGTTTTGTATGCATGGATCAGCTGGAGGGACTGCAACAAAAGACCGGCGGTGAGTTTATCCCGTCCGAATACAGCAGAAATGAGCTTATTTGTGATATGGAAAAGCCCGCCAATCTGCTCAGGGCAATAAGTTATTATGTTGCTTATAAATTCTGATCCCTCCTGAAGAACAGGCAACTGTCGCCATAGCTTAAGAACCTGAACTTTTTCTCCAGGGCAAAATCGTATGCATCCTTCCAGCCATCTCCTGCAAAGGCAGCAACGAGCAGCAGCAGCGTGCTTTTGGGCATGTGAAAATTAGTGATCAGGATATCCACAATCCTGAAGCGGTATCCGGGCACAATGATCACACGGGTGACTCCACTGATCTCGTTCACGCCATTTCGATCCATGTAATTCAGGATATTATTCAAAGCCGCAACTTTAGAGATATCTTTCATGTTTTCCCGGTATGGCAGCCATTGGCCAATGGACAATTCCGCCCCCGGATCTGTCTCCAGTATCACACCATACCAATAAAGACTTTCAAGTGTACGAACGGAGGTGGTGCCGACAGCAATGAGCGGACGATCCTTCTTATTCAAAAGTGTCTGCAATAATTCACGACTGACAATGATCTGTTCTGTGTGCATCTCATGATCACGGATATCCTTATGAGATACCGGTTTGAAAGTACCGGCACCAACATGCAGGACCACACTCGCAAAATCAATTTTTCTGTCAGCAAGCTTGTGCATGACCCCTTCGGTAAAATGGAGGCCGGCAGTCGGGGCGGCAACAGAGCCGTTATGGGCTGCATAAATGGTTTGATAGCGGTTTACGTCTTCTTCCTCAGCCTCCCTTTCGATATAGGGCGGCAAAGGCACCTTGCCAGCAGCTTCAATGATCTCAGCAAATGAACTTTCGGAGGAGTCCCAGGAGAGTTTCACCAGGAAAGCGCCGTCCACCTCCCCTGCCCTTTCAGCATAAAGATGGTTTCCACGGCCATCCTGCGATAAGGGCATGGACAATCGGCCCGACTTCCATTTTTTCGCATTGCCAATCAGGCATTTCCAGCTCACCGGGGAGGATGATTCAAAAGTATTATTGATCTCGTGTGTAGGCAACACTGGCTCCAGACAGAAAACTTCAATGCATGCCCCGGTCTCTTTATGAAATACCAGTCTCGCCCGGATCACACGCGTATTATTAAAAACCATCAGGCTTCCTTCCGGGAGATGCTTATCAACATTAAAAAAGTTATCCTCGCTGATACCATCATGCTTCAAAAGCAATAATCTTGAATGATCCCTTTCTTTCACGGGATATTCAGCAATCCTCTCCTGTGAAAGCTCATAATGATAATCATCCATTGAGATATGTTCCGGGTATACCATTAACTCAGGTCTTTTAAGAATGCGGAGACATGGGCATAAAATTCTTCGGGAGAATCAGCATGTACCCAGTGGGTCCCTTTCCGGATCGTTACAATATCGGCATTGGTAAAGTTCTTTTTAATGTTTGGAATATCTTCTTCGCTAATATAATCAGACTTGCCTCCCCTGATAAACAGGGCCGGCTGATTAAAAATAGTTGAATTAAACACCCCGTCGTACAATGATTCAAGGTTCAGGTCGATGGCTTCCAGGTTAATACGCCACGACAACAGCTCTTTTTCTTTCCAGAACAGGTTTTTCAGCAGGAACTGCCTGACCCTCGGGCTTTCAATTTTCTGCTCAAGAACGGATTCAACTTCCTGGCGGGATTTAACTTTAGAAAAATCCACCGATTTCATGGCATCTATCAAAGTACGGTGGTGGCTATGGAAAACATAGGTACGCAGGCTGGTATCGACAACGATCAGTGCACGCACAGCCTGAGGATTTTCCAGGGTATAGCGCATGGCCACTTTACCACCCATTGAATGTCCCAGGATTACGGGATCTTCGATCTTATGTTGTTCCATGAACTCGATAAGATCGTCAGTGAGTGCATAATAATTGAATGCATAATGATGTGGTGAATGCCCATGGTTTCTCTGATCCGGGATAAACACCTCATAGCCTAATTCCGCGATCCTTTTTCCGAAGCTCACCCAGTTGTCAGAAATCCCAAAGATCCCATGCAGGATGATCAGGGGTTTTCCTTTGCCAAATTTTCTGAAAAACAAATCCATGCTGCAAAATTAATAAATTGGATGAGGAGTTGAGAACTTTGTTTAACCACAAAGGTCCCGAAGGATTTCACAAAGGATCCTCTACATATATGTTTGGATCCAAGAGAAGGAGAAAAAAAAGCTGCATAAAATTTGTTTTTATCAGAGTATACACGAAGGATAATACAAAGGTTCCGCAATGATTAAATCTCAAATTCTACACTCTTATTCTTATCCCTCTGTTTCTTGTTAGAAATTTCTCGCAAAGACCGCGAAGATATATACGCGAAGATCGCAAAGATATTATGTGCTTTGCGCATCTTTGCAATCTTTGCGTGAAATCCAGGGACAGGAATGAATAGTGAAAATTTTGAATGAAAAATTTCTGCGTACACAATCCAAATTTCGAGATAACTTAAAACTTAAAACTCAAAATTTAAAACCTCAACTGCCTGAGGTACATCTGAATCGTATTCTCCAGCCCAAAATAAAGTGCATCACTGATCAGGGCATGGCCGATGGATACCTCCAGTAAACCCGGGATATTTTCAGCAAAGTATTTTAGGTTCTCCAGGCTGAGGTCATGGCCGGCATTCAGGCCAAGGCCGACTCCTTTTGCTACAATGGCTGCGTCAGCAAAAGGCTGAATGGCTTTTTCTTTCCCGGCAGGAAAATCATGGGCGTAGGATTCAGTATATAGTTCAAGCCTGTCGGCTCCCGTTTTGGCGGCATTCTCGATCATGCATGCTTCAGTCTCAATAAAGACTGAGGTGCGAATTCCATTTCGTTTAAACTCGGCGATTACTTCAGAAAGAAATGTCTCATTTTTAACGGTATCCCAGCCTGCATTGGAGGTCAGCACACCCGGAGGATCAGGAACAAGGGTCACCTGTTGCGGCTTTATACTGCACACCAGATCCATAAACTGCTTGTTCGGGTATCCTTCAATATTGAATTCTGTTTTTACAACATTCTTCAGTTCATGCACATCCTGGTATCGGATATGCCTTTCATCAGGCCTTGGATGGACAGTGATTCCCTGGGCACCGAATCTTTCACAATCGATGGCAGCCTTCAGCACATCGGGAATATTGCCTCCCCTGGCATTTCGCAGGGTAGCGATCTTATTGATATTAACACTCAGGCGGGGCATAAGAAAAATTATTAATTCAACAATCATGGAAATTGATACGCAAAATTAAGAATTTACTAAGTTTGTACAGCATTCATTAAATTTAAATATTCAATATGCGGGTCGTCATACAAAGGGTCAGTGAAGCTTCTGTGAGCATTTCAGGCAGTATTAAAAGCAGTATTTCAAACGGAATGCTGATCTTGCTTGGCATAGAGGATGTAGATGTTAAGGAGGATGTTGACTGGCTCTGCAATAAAATTGCAAATCTGAGAATATTCCCAGATGAGAATGATGTAATGAATCTATCTATAATGAATGCTGGCGGGGAAATCCTTGTAATCAGCCAGTTCACACTGCATGCCAGCACAAAAAAGGGAAACAGGCCGTCCTACATCAGGGCATCAAAACCCGATTTTGCTATTCCCATGTACGAGAATTTCGTATCCACCCTTGCAACAGTAACTGGCAAAGAAGTCAGAACCGGGGAATTTGGCGCCATGATGGACGTAGCCCTTGTCAACGCCGGTCCGGTGACGATTATTATTGATAGTAAGAACAGGGAATGATGGGACTCAGGAGTTCCGAGTGCCGAGTGCCAAGTGAAGGATGTAAGTGGTGAGTGAAGAGTGATGAGTTCCCAAATCGAACCTAAATCAGATATCGTTAATCAGTTAACGGATTAACGGATTGAGAGATCAGAAATCAGAAATCAGAAATCAGAAATTGCATTCTGCCAATCCTGCAATAATTCTAACATTTTCACTATTCACTATAGATAGGCACTCGGAACTCGGCACTAGGCACTAGGCACTATCATCTATCTTCTATGAAAAAATTATTTCTTGTCTCCGTCTTTGTCCTTGCATTCGGGAGCAGTGGATTTAGACGCACAGCACTTGGATTTTGTGGGACATTTTGCAGAAGCATCTTTGCAATTTGATTCTCCTGGTTTACAGGAAGCTTTGCCATCTTTACTGGCTTTTGTCTCCTTATTATCTTTGCCGTCAGCCTGGGCTGTAGCTTCGGTTTTCTTATTTTTATCCGGATCATCGTCCGAATTAAGTTTAGCAAATTCAATGTTGTCAGTTGCCGCTACAACTGATTGAATACTCAGTGTTCCGAAGGCCACAAAGCAGGCAAAGGCGAATCCTATTATTAGTTTTTTCATTTTTATAGATTTTTATTTAATACTTTTTTACACTGTAAAAGTAATCTATGTAAGGCGGGCAGTTTGTTAACGCAATGTTAATATCTGTTAATGTTTTGTTAATGAACACAAGTAGCTTCCCGAATGTTTATATGATTATGAGCAAAAAGTATGTTTTCATTTTAAGCCTGGTAATGGGTTTTACTATGCTTGGAATTATTTTCGCCCAGCTCTTCTGGATTAAGGATGACTTTGGATTAAGGAAGGAACAGGGACAGATGCTGATCCATCAGATGATCTTCCCAGTCATCCTGTCACTATTGTTTCTTCTGATCATGAGTACCAGCTTTTATTTGATCATCAGGGTGATGTTCAGAATGAAAAAATTGTCACGGGTGAAGACAGATTTCATTAATGACATGATCCATGAATTTAAAACTCCCATTTCAACCATCTCCCTGGCCAGTGAAATGCTTATGGATACTGATGTGAACAGTTTCCCTTACAAGACAAAACGCTACGCCAGCATAATTTTTGAAGAAAATGACCGCCTGCAAAAACAGGTAGAACAAGTACTGCAGCTATCCCTTCTGGACAAAGACGAATTCAGTCTGAAACTGAAAGAAGTTGACCTACACAGGATCATACGGAAAATGACCGACCACTTTTCGATAGATGCACAAAGAAGAGGTGGGCACATCCTCACTGAACTTGAAGCAGATCATTACCAGTTTATGGCATACAAAACTCATCTCACCAATATTGTTTCCAACCTCATCGATAATGCCATAAAGTATACCCCTGAAAGTCCCGAGATAAAAATAAAGACCAAAAATAAAAATGGCAGGATCATTCTGACTATCACTGATAACGGGATTGGCATCAGCCAGGAAAACCAAAAACACATCTTTAAAAGATTGTATCGTGTCCAAACAGAAAACCTGCATGATGTAAAAGGTTTCGGGCTTGGCCTGTTTTATGTCAAGACCATGGTTGAAGCTCATATGGGAAAGATTGAGCTGAAGAGCGAGCTGAATAAAGGCACGACATTTATTATTGATTTACCAATAGATCTTAAAGAGAAACCCAATGTATAAAGCAAGAATTTTATTAGTTGAAGACGATCCGAATCTGAGCATGGTACTCCAGGACTACCTGAAAATGCTTGAATATTCCATCGTCCTGGCCAGGAATGGAGAAGAAGGACTATCGTACTTTAAGAAAAAGGATTTTGATATGTGCATCCTTGATGTGATGATGCCAAAGAAAGATGGCTTTTCACTTGCCAGGGATATCCGGAAAGAAAATCAGCACATCCCAATTATCTTTCTCACGGCAAAAACATTGAAGGAGGACAGGATCAGGGGATTTGAGACAGGCTGTGATGATTATATTGCAAAACCCTTCAGCACCGAAGAATTAAGTTTAAGGATACAGGCCATCCTGCGCCGTTGCCAATCCGGTAGCGAAAACGAAAATGAAGAGCAAATAAAGATCTTTGAACTCGGGAAATACACCTTCGATGCTGAAAACATGACCCTGAACGGGAAAGATGGAATACGAACACTCACCAGGAAGGAAACAGCATTGCTGTGCGTCCTTTGTAAAAACATGGGCAAACTGGTAGCAAGAGACCACATCCTCAAAGAGGTCTGGGGTGATGATGATTACTTCCTGGGCAGAAGCATGGATGTTTTTATTGCCAAACTCAGAAAATACCTCAGCGGGGATTCAAGTTTATCCATTACCAATGTTCATGGTGCGGGGTTTAAGCTTGAGACCGGTCAGCAGGAAAGACAGTTTTGAGTCCTTCGACAAGTTCAGGACAGCTTGTTGAGTTGATTATGGATTATGGATTATGGATTATGGACGTTGAGACGTTACATGTAACGTCTTTACTGCAATCTGACTTCTGATATCTGATTTCTGATATCAATTCCCGGCTTGATCAATCATAAAGGCATATTCGAGCGCAACTTCCTTATATCTCCGAAATCTTCCTGAAGCACCTCCGTGGCCATACTCCATATTCACCCAAAGGATCAACAGATGGTCATCAGTTTTCATCTCCCTTAATTTGGCAACCCATTTGGCAGGCTCCCAGTATTGTACCTGGGAGTCGTGTAAGCCTGTTGTTATAAGCATGGCCGGATAATCTTTCTTTTCCACATTGTCGTAAGGTGAATAGGATAGCATATAATCATAATACTCCTTATCATTGGGGTTGCCCCATTCATCATATTCACTGGTGGTTAGGGGTATGCTCTCATCAAGCATGGTGGTGACCACATCCACGAAAGGAACAGCAGCCACTACGCCTTTAAAAAGATCAGGGCGCATATTTACTACGGCACCAACAAGGAGCCCTCCTGCACTGCCACCCATGGCAAACAGCAAATCTTTGCTTGTAAATTTCTGAGCTATCAGGTATTCTCCACAGCTGATATAATCCGTAAACGTATTTTTCTTGTTCAGCAATTTTCCATCTTCATACCACCATCGGCCCATCTCCTCACCACCCCTGACGTGGGCAATAGCATATACAAATCCCCTGTCAAGCAAGCTCAGCCTTACAGAACTGAAATAAGGATCCATACTGGAACCATAAGAACCATATCCATATAATACCAGTGGGTTATTGCCATCTTTAGGGAGACCTTTTTTGTAAACCAGGGAGATCGGCACCTTTGTCCCGTCATCAGAGGTGGCAAAGATCCGTTCAGCGAAATAGTCGTCAGGGTCATATCCACCAACCACTTCTTGTCTCTTTAGCAGTGTGGTCTCACCCGTTTTCATATTATAATCATATACCGAATTAGGGACCGTCATGGAAGTATAACCATAGCGCAACACTTCCGTGTCAAAATCCAGGTTGGTAGAAAGATATACCAGGTAGGTTTGCTCTTCAAAATCAACATAGTAGTCATTTTTGCCATCATGGCTGAGCACTCTCAGTTCAGTCAGCCCGTTTTTCCGTTCCTGCAAGGCAAGGTATTCATTGAATACATCATAGTCTTCAAGCAGAACATCTTCCCTGTGCGGGATAATTTGCTTCCAGTTTTCAATGCCGGTATTCGTGAGGGGTGTTTTCATCAAGCGGAAATTTTTCGCCTCATAATTGGTTCTGATATAGAAGCTGTCTTTATAATGGCTGACAAAATACTCCAGGTCTTTCTGTCGTGGCTGAAAAATAGCAAATTCACCATCGGGATCAGAAGACTTCAGAAAACGGTATTCTGTCGACAGGGTGCTGTATGATCCAATCATGATATACTCCATTGATTTTGACAATGAAACACCTGTGCCAAATTTTTCATCTATTTCATGATACACAACAGGGTCTTTAAGGGGGTCATCGTCAAGACGGTGTTTAAACACCCTGTCTGCACGCAGTGTCACTTCATCTTTTCGGGTATAAAAGACTGTCTTATTATCTGATGCCCAGGCCACACTCCCGGTAGTATTAAGAATCTGATCAGTATAATTCTCCCCGCTTTCAAGGTTCTTAAAATGGAGGGTATACTTCCGTCTGCTCAAGGTATCGACCCCGTATGCAATGACTTTATTGTCAGGACTTACAGATATTCCTCTCAGCTGGTAGTAACTATAGCCCCCGGCCATCTCATTCACGTTAAGCATGATCTCCTCAGCTGCTTCCAGGCTGCCCTTTTTCCTGCAATATACAGGATACTCTTTCCCTTCTTCATACCTGGTATAATAATAGTAATCATTGTGTTTATATGGCACTGACATATCGGTTTGCTTGATCCGTCCAACGATCTCATCATACAACAAGGTCTGGAGGTCTTCGGTATGCCTCATCATGGCCTTTGTGTACTCGTTTTCGAGAGTCAGGTAATCGATCACCTCCGGGTTCTCCCTATCATTCAGCCAATAATAATTATCGATGCGCACATGCTCATGTGCACTTAGTTCTTTATTAATCTTTTTGGCAACAGGTGGTTTCATAGATTCGCTATTTTCGGAACATCCGGTCATTAATAAAGCAATTGCTGTTAAAAAGAGGTAACAGGTATAAATTATCCTCATGTGAAAAGTTTTCAGAAAGTATAAGCAGGCAAGTCTGCATCAAGCCAGGTTCTCCCCTGTTACAGCCTTAAAATGTAAAGCTGGCTCCAAGGCTGGGCATGATCGGCAGTTGATAAACAATTTCATTTGTGATCCTGTCAACGTAAAATATATTTTTTCTGTTATATACATTGATCACACTCACATCAATTTCAAACACTGATCGCTCGCTGATGTGGAAGCGTTTCTTAATGTCAAAGTCCAGGCGGTGGTATGTTGGCAGCCGGCCTGCGTTCAGGTCTGCATACAGAATCCCGAGTTCTCCGTTAACAGTAGTATAATCAGTATAAATGCCTTCATCAAAATTCACTTTTTCATAATATCCCTGCGTCTGGGTGAACGGAAATCCCGAACCGAAATTCCACCTGGCACTGATCTCCCAATCCATTCTTCCGCCAAAGCGATACACGCCCAGAAGATTAACATTATGGCGGCGGTCGAAGTGAGGATAATAGTGTTGCATCTGAGCATTGATGTCTTCGTAGTACCGATTTACATATGCAAAAGAGTACACGGCCCAGAAATAAAATTTCCTGTTATCGAATTTAAAGGTAGCATCAATCCCTTCGGCATCTCCCTTTTCAACGATAAAGTCTTTTTTCAGCAAATCCGGCTCATCGGGAGATTTTCCCTCATCATAAATTTTGTTCCTGTTCAGGTTGCTGAGCTGGGAGAAATTCTTATAATATCCTTCAATATTCACGCTGATAAACCTCCCGAAGTCGAATTCTACTCCGAGGATCAGGTGCTCGGATTTCTGAAGATTATGGGTAACCTCATTGCCATCAAATTCATCAGGAAGATTGTCGGGGCCTGAAAGAAAACCATAGAAAAGATTAACTACATCCCGGTCGGAGGTGGCGCTGATCAGGTTCTGTGAATATAATCCCCCTGCAAACTTTATCCTGAATCTATCTGTAACATTATATTTCAGGGCAAGCCTTGGTTCAGGAGAAAGCGTTGCCAGGGAAGCATACCACTGCAAACGAAAACTTGGCTCTATAAGAACCTTGCCGGCCGTTTTCTTATATTTTACATACATTCCCAGCTCGGTAGTATTTTCTTTCTGTTCAATTGTGCGATTTACCGAGTTAATAAAATAATAATCCGTTGTAAAGCCCAACACCTCAATTCCATATTTCAATTGATCACGACCAAGGAAATAATTGAAGTCGAAGCCCATGTTAAAACCATTGATCTCACTGGTACGGTCAGGGTTAATGTTATCTTTCAGGGAGATGCTGTACTTCGAATAGGAGGCATGCCCCCCGATCATTACAGCAGATTTACCCGGGATGATCACAAAGTTGGTACCACCACCTGCCGATTTCCAGCTGAAGTCAGCAATGGTTTTGTACTGATTGACTTGATCTGTAAAATTGAACCCATATAAATTGATCTTTGACCCATTGCCAAAATTGAACGATAGCTTACCATAAAGGTCAAGGTAGTTGAAAGGCAAGCCATCTTCATTAACATATTCATAAAATATCTGCGATGATTGCTCAAGGTAGGAATTCTTAGCCGAAAATATGAAAGTCGAACTGGATCCGCCGTTCTCTTTTTGTTTAGACAGTGGCCCTTCAATAAGTACTTTTGCTCCGAAGGTACTGGCATTGATCTTTCCGGCAATGCGTTTTTTATTTCCATCACGTGTGGTGATGTCCATGATGGATGAGATCCTTCCTCCATATTCGGCGCCGAAACCACCTGTGTATACATCGGCATTACGAAGAATATCGGTATCAAATACAGAAAAAAGCCCGATGGAGTGGAAAGGATTGTAAATGATCATTCCGTCGAGAAGCACCTTATTCTGGATCGGGGATCCTCCCCTGATATACAGCTGCCCTCCCTGATCGCCTGTAAAGACTACCCCGGGAATAACCTGCAGGTATTGTGCAAGATCCGGCTGGCCTCCAATAGATGGAATTCTGGTGATCTCTTTGGGCGTTACCTTATTTACAGAAGTTTTTGTTTCAGTACGCGCTTCCTGCCTCTCAGCAGACACATTTACTTCCTGCAATATAATAGAGGACCTGGTCAGAACAAGCGTTTTATTAAGGATGTCATCCGCCTGAATATCAACCTCCATTGACAGTGTGTCATAGCCCAGGTAGGTTACCATCAGGGTATATTTCCCCGGAGGAATTTTTGAGATCACATATAATCCATTCACATCCGAGGCAGACCCCATGGTGGTACCTTTAAGATAAACATTTGTAAAGATAACAGGTTCTCCCGTAGACTTTTCAGATATTGAGCCGCGAATAATTCCGGTCTGGGCAAGTGAATCAAAACTAAAGAAAATAAAAAACAGAACAAGGAGGAAAAAGGCAGGCTTAAGTGATCTTAGCTTCATATTACAAGTTATAAGTAGTCGCAGATTGTCGAGAAGCACAAAAATAGATAAACTTTTATTATAAAAAACAAAAATGCCACTCCCCGTCGGAATCTGCAAATCGGTGATTTATAAGATATCGTCCCCAGCTAATAGTATCAATAGTTCTTTTCCTTAATTTTAGTCCAAAATAGGTATAATAATACTTACTGCCGAAAATCCCAAAGCCATCCTGAATATTAGAATAATCCGGGAAAAAATGCGGATTTGTTGGTTGTTCATAAACCTGTATGAAATTTTGCAGCTCTCTGCCAGGCAAAGCCAGCATTTAGTCCACACCTCGAACTTTGCGCTTAAGGGCAGGATCCACCTGAATATTTTCCGCCAGGTATTCCCAGTAAGCATCAAACAACTGATAGGCAGTGTCATCATCATTAATGTCTTTTAGCGGGTTTATTGTTGGCACCCAGTCGACATATTTATAAAATGTTTCGCCATCTTTATATTCCCAGTACAAAAACCTGACGATATAGTGTTCATGGTCGTATGGATCAAGGCTGCCTTCATAATCGGGCATCGGTTCTGCCGGATAATTAACCCGGTAATAAGCCCGTTCATAATAAAAAGACTCTTCCAAAGTGTAAGAACCCAATACTGAAGCCTGGCCCCATACCTCTTTTCCTGAATCCCTGTTGATCACCCGCAGCCTGTACTCGCTGTCCTTGTTGATCCGTGTGCGGGTTTTATATACGCAATTGGAAGTACTGGAGAATAAGCCCGGTTCCTTTTCCCTGTCGACAGGGAAGTAGGCAACAGCTTCCCCAACAAGATTACCGTCCTTATATTCTTCGAGATATACCTCGAAAGCATTGTCGGGATAATTTACTGAATCGTTGATCTGGGTGTAGTTAAGAGGGTCATCCTCCGTTGAAAAAACCCTGTTTATCCTGAGGTATTGTGCCGAATCCCTGATATTGATCAGGCCGTATATAACTGAAATTTCCTCCCACTTAGCCAATTCAAGGTCTTTCTCACAGGAGACAGTCAGAACAAGGGTCAGGATGATGAATATTGAAGCTGCTTTTTTCATGTGCGCGTCATGTGAAAGAATGTAAAAGCAAGACCGGGATCATATCATTATCCACGGAAACGATCCCAAGGTAGCCTAATTAAGAGAAAATACAAATATAAATCAGATAAAGGTATATTTCAGCCAGTCTGCGGTTGCTTATTTCAGCTTACGGAGTTTTTCAAACATGTTTTTCTCTTCCGAATTCAGTTTTGCAGGAATTTCAACGTGTATCTTAACGAACATGTCACCGGAAATACCGGATTGTCTGTATTTGGGCATGCCCATGTTTTTCAACCTGAATGTCTTAGCATTCTGTATTCCCGGCGGGATGGTAATACTTACAGGGCCTTTGAGTGTTTCAACCTTATGTTTCCCCCCCAGCACTGCCGTATAAAGGTCAATATCAACTGTTGTGTAAAGGTCGGTCTGCTTCCTTTTAAACCTTGGATCGGGCAATATATTTATGAGCAAATAAAGGTCTCCGCTTTGTCCGCCTGCCGAGCCTCTTCCGCCTTTTCCTTTTACCCTGAGTCGCTGCCCGTCAACAACACCTTTGCCTACCTTTACCTTTATCCTGCTCCCATCTATATCAATCATTCGCTCAGTACCCAGGTATGCTTCCAGGAGGGTCAGGCTGAGTGTGGTTTTATAATCACTTCCTTTTAAACTCCTCCTTTGCCTGGTTTGCGTCCTGTCGCCACCAAACCCTGCACCGAAAAAAGTCTTGAAAAAATCAGAGAATCCGCCTCCGCCAAAGACATCATCCATATCGACACCATCACCTGCGGTACGGTAATATCCGCCATACTGTCCATGGCCAAATCCCTGGTTGGCATAGGCTCCGTTTTTCTCATAATGCTTCCAGTTGGCACCCAATTGATCATATTTTCTGCGGTTTTCGGCATGGCTCAACACCTCATATGCCTCTGATATTTCCTTAAATTTTTCCTCGGCCTTTGCATCTCCCTGATTTTTGTCAGGATGAAACTTCATGGCAAGCTTCCTGTATGCTTTCTTGATCTCTGCCTGAGAAGCCTTTTTATTTACACCTAATATTTTATAATAATCTCTATAATCCATGACACATAAGACTTATCAACAAAAAAGGATAGAAAGTTATTTTGAGTGGTTCTAATATCGCAAAACCCTCAGGCTGGAAATGCCGGACTCGAAGCGGATGCTGATATTTTTTTCTGCAGATGAAAAGTTCGGACTCACATAAGTACTCTTGCTTACCTTGTCAAATCCCGGCAAATCTTTTGAGATAAGAAAAGAATTGGAATTCACCTCACATGCGACCTCTTCAGGAACTTTAATAACAACGGAGGAAACACCTGTTTCAATAATAAGGTCAATATTGTCTGATCGTTTACCCAGCCTGATATATACAGAGGCTGCCCCCCCATTTATGCGAATGTCGTTTATAATAAATGGCGTCAGATCCAGGTCTATCTCTGCAGCACCTGCATCAATATCGATATCCCAGCTCAGGGCCGGGTTCAGCTTAATATTCACTGCATGGGTCTGGTAAAGAATAAATTCATTCCTGTTTCTTTCAGGCCCGATCCTGATATGATGCCTGTTATCCTCTACCGTAGTACTCATATAATAAGTCCCCGAATCCCCGACATGCTTAAAATCTATAAGTTTATCCGTTATGCCATTTATAGTATATGTACCTGCAACAGCATCCAACTCCAGGCGTGCATATTGATTCGAATCAGCCCAGGACTCACTTTGCTTGTACTCAACACTCCTGCCTTTATTAAAATCACCAATCCACATCCAGCCTGAATGCCAATGTACGGGATTAAAAGCAATCAACAGTATCATTGCTAGGACAACCAGCAAGGATGTAATCAACTTTAGCATTGCTTTTATTGGCAAAAGGGAAATTCCCCACAACACCAGCAACAATGGCCAAAGACTGATGATATCTCGCCAATTGAACCAGATCACATCAAATTTTTTAAGGAGGTATAATACACCCAGAAAAATAAGTATCACCCCCCAGAACAGGTTTTTATATTTCATCTTGTACAATTTAACAATTAGCGTTAATTACAAAATCTGAAAATTTCATTTCTTATTTCTAACAATGGCATTTCTGAGTAGCACTACCCCGGCCACGATGAGCAGTATGGGCCACAGATCACCAAAATCAATGCGTGGGAAATACCGAATAACAAGAAACATTACACCAAGTGAAATTAAAATGAGACCGGCAATGAGACTACCGTCGTCTTTCTTTTTAAACCTGGTGTCATGCTGAAATTGGGAATTCCGGCCGTTTTCCTTCTTTGTGTTCTCATCCATTTTTTCTGTTTTAAAATCATTAATTACAATGCTGTTATCCAGGGGCAGCACGATCCACATGATGGCATAAATTAATACACCACCTCCTCCGAAAATAGCCATAAGGACAAAAATGATCCTTACAATGACAGGGTCAATGCGTGCGTATGCAGCGATTCCACCGGCCACACCACCTATCATATTATCATTATTGCTCCTGAATAGTCCCGGGCTTCTTTCCATCTTAAATAATTATAACAAATATACAATAAAAAAATCTTTGAAATTGATTATCCTCGGGGCAAGCCAACGAGGTATTAACCCAATTACATTCCGCCAAAGGCGGAAC
>JABMQZ010000080.1 GCA_013202965.1 Bacteroidota bacterium
ATCGGAAATTGATGGTGTTGTTTCTTTTGGCAAGAAACTAAAACGCGGAAACCGCGAGATCATCATCAGGTCCAAAACGGGTGAAGAGAAATCTTATCTCATTCCAACCTCAAAACAAATTCTGGCACAGGAAAATGACTTCGTAAAAGCAGGTACTTCCCTTTCAGAAGGAGCCATGACACCTGCCGATATCCTTGCCATTAAAGGACCAATGAAAGTACAGGAGTATATCGTCAACGAAATACAGGAAGTTTATCGTCTGCAGGGTGTAAAGATCAATGACAAGCACTTTGAAGTTATTGTCCGCCAGATGATGCGCAAGGTTGAAGTGGACGATCCGGGCGACACAAAATTCTTAGAAGGTGAACTGGTTAATAAAACTGCGTTCCAGGATGAGAATGATGAGATCTTTGGGAAAAAGGTGGTGATTGACAAAGGTGATTCCGAAACACTAAAATCCGGACAGATCATGTCAGCAAGGAAACTCAGGGATGAGAACTCCGTACTAAAAAGGAAGGACAAAAAGCTTGTGGAATCAAGGGCTGCTCAGCCAGCAACTGCCCGACAGGTGTTGCAAGGTATTACAAAAGCATCACTTCAAACCGAAAGCTTCTTGTCAGCAGCATCCTTCCAGGAAACCACTAAAGTGCTTACACAGGCGACTACTCAGGCCAAATCAGATAAATTACAAGGCTTGAAAGAAAATGTTCTTGTCGGACACCTCATTCCGGCCGGTACCGGACTCAAAAGATACCAGGATATCATCGTGGGATCAAAAGAAGAGTACGAAGCACTCATGGAAAAAAAGGATGAGGCTGAAATTGTGGGTAAAACAGAACAAGCTTAAAATTTACAGATATGTCAGAACAAGCAAAAAAGAACCAGATAAATATTGAATTAAGCGAAGAGATGGCAGAGGGAACTTATGCCAATATGTTTATGATTGGACATTCAAACTCGGAATTCATCATTGATTTTATCAAATGGATGCCGGGCGTGGCGAAAGCCAAGGTGAAGTCCAGAATTATATTGACCCCTCATCATGGGAAGAGATTGCTGAGGGCACTCCAGGACAACATTGCCAAGTACGAATCGATGTTTGGAACGATCGAAGTACCGGAAGGCGGTGGCGATATGATGCCGCCCTTCAACCTGGGAGGTCCTACGACGGAAGCTTAATTTCAATAATCTGAATATAAAACAGCATCGCAAGGTGCTGTTTTTTTTATATCCAGAAGTCAGTAGTCAGAAGACAGAATAAATGGTTACGCTGCCATCTTACCTGATAATCAACTTTTTAGCGTATGAATGCTCGTTTGAAATTAAGTTAAGAATATAAAAACCAGATGGCAAACCCTTAAGTGTTTGTCGAATTAATTCCCCTGAGGAAACATTAAGCTTCCTGTTAAGCAATATTCGTCCTGAAAAATCAGTAAGAATAAGCTTGCCTATGAAGTCAATTTTAGTTTCAGACTTCAAGTAAATATAATCCCTGGCAGGATTTGGGTATACAAGAAAGTCTTGTTCTATCGAAATTTCCGGAATGCTGATCGGATCCTGGTATTCATAGCAGCCCATGTCGATCTCACCGCCCATGATACGCGGATTGCCTGCTATGTCCTCAGGCGGGATGAGTAAAAAGAGTGTATCTGAACGTCCGACATTGATACAGGGAGAATTCCATGCGAGGGAAAAATCTTCACCGGGAAGCATGAATTGTGGGGCTTCATTTATGTTTCCCGATGCCCAATTAACCGTATAGCTTCCGGATCCACCGATATATTTCATTCCACCCTGTATATTGCTATGGTCGACAAAAAGAGCAGGAGGATTAACATTGGTGGACAGAAATATTTTTGATTCATCTACCCCCGGACTATCCCAGAGAATGGTGTTTATCATTGCCAATTCTGCATCCTCGCAATAAATGCTGGTTCCTGTTAAAGCATAATTATCAACAAAAGTAGTATTGATAAGCTGCATGCTAGTTTCCCCCAGCGTTATTGCTCCACCCCTGCTTTCCTGGAGGCTGGGCATCATATTTGCGTGAAACAAACATCCGATAAGCTGAGTGGGAGATGCAGTATACAGTCCACCGCCATAGTCCTCTGCCCAATTTCCGGATATATTGCAATTCACAAAGCTTACTTCGTTATCATAGGGTGTTATCAGTACTCCCCCACCATCAGACAGATAAGTATCCGATTCTGAGGTATTGTCTAGTATAGAGCAATTCACCAATTGTGCATGGATATCTTCAAGAAAAGCAATGGCACCTCCGCTGCCGTTGGCATGATTATTTTCAAAGAGGCAGTTCTCTATATCCATTGCTCCAGAATTATGACAGACAAAAGCACCACCTCCGCCCTGGCTCATGTTATTCTTAAAAGTACATGATTCAATGTCCATGGATGAATTATCGCTGTATATTGCCCCGGCAATAAGTGACTCATTATACAAAAAATCAACATTTAACAGATCTTGGTCAGCATCTTTAATATATATTGCCCCACCCTTTGAGAAACCGAACTCTTCTCCAGTAGAATTGTTTTCAAAGCTTGAATTTTGAATTGACACCTCTGGGGTTTCCAGGTAGATAGCACCTCCACTATATTCTGAAAAATTATTCTCAAAAATACAATTAAGGAGGCTGAGATATCCTGAATCCCTATACTCTATCGCTCCTCCGGTTTCAAATGACTGGTTGTTTTCAAAGAAACAGTCTTCGAATATTGAATTTGCGTATTTACGAAACACTATGGCGCCACCACCATCAATGCTTAAGTTATTTTGAAAGGAACATGAATAAAATATGGGTGAAGATATCTGTGAACAAACAGCACCACCGTAGGCAGCATAATTTTGATCGAAGACAACATTTGAAAAAATTGGATTTGAATAATAAAGATATGCAGCCCCTCCCACTGAAGCAGTAGCAGAGCTGCAATGATTATCAAAAAATCTTGAATCCTGGCAAAGAATATTTGCATCTCTAAGATAAAGTGCACCACCAATATAACTGGTTTTATTGTCCACAAATACGCAATGACTTACACTCACATCATCCGTATCGGCAATATGTAAAGCAGCTCCTGATCCGTACCCAGTCCCGGCCTGGTTTCCAGCAGAAAAAACACAATAGGATAAACGAAGACTATCTCCGGCAGAAGTATTCCCTGACGTGATCATCATTCCAAGCCAGCCAGCAGAACCTGCAGTAAACCAAATTGAATCTGATTCATTACCAATTGCTGAAATATAACCATCAACAACGAAAAGATAACGTTCTTCGAAATGAATAGTTACACCAGGCAATATATATAGTGAAGAATCATCATGCACAGTGATTTCCCCTTGCACAAGATATGGGCTTCCTATTGAATCCCAGGTCCCGGATACATAACCACCGGGGATGATGGTCTGTGCCTGTCCGGAAAAGCTGATAAACAGCAGGATAGTTAGGAGATATAATTTATTGAGAGGCATGCTTGTGTAAAGATACTAAAGTTTTGGGTGTTGGGTTTAGTTTTGAGTTTTGAGTTTTGAATTTTGAGTTATCTGGAAATTTGGATTTTGCAAGCAGAAATTCTTCATTATAAATCTTCACTATTCTTTTGGATTTAATCACTATTCATTCCTGTCCCTGCATTTCACGCAAAGATTGCAAAGAAGCGCAAAGCAC
>JABMQZ010000081.1 GCA_013202965.1 Bacteroidota bacterium
CTGACTGATTTCGCAAAAAGAAACCGTATAGCCATCATCCGGCAAACCAGCAATGGTTCGGAAATTATCCGCATAGACCTGAATGATAAAAGAATTCTTGGGTCTGATTACTATTATCTGTTACCCAATGATATCGTATATGCCGAACCGGTCAGGGCCAAACAATTTGTTTCATCAAACTTCCCTTATGGCCTGATATTTTCTGTCCTTTCCACGATATTGCTGTTATATGTCTTTTTTACAAATTAAACATTCCAATGAACGAACAGGAAAACATATATAACCCTGATATCAGAGAAGAGTCCGTTGACTATAAAGCCATGTTTCTGAAGTTTTTCAGATACTGGTATTTTTTTCTGATCTCGATCATCATTGCCCTGACCATCGCCTGGCTGTTCAATAAATTTACGAAACCCGTTTATGAGGTATCCTCAACCATACTCATTAAAGATCCCGGCAAAGCAGACCCGCAGACCCTGATCGGGATGGGGGCATACGGCAGAATACAGGATAACATCCAGAATGAAATGGTGGTTATAAAATCTTTTTCTGTGGTAAACAGGACGATCAAGAAGCTCGATTTCTATGTTTCATATTTCTATGATGAAAGCTTTAAAACAAGCGAGCTATATCAAAACAATCCCTTTAAAGTTGTATTTGACACGCTTATGCCTCAGCCTGTTGGCTTCAGGTTTACACTGATCCCTGTGGGCAATAATTCTTTTGAACTATCTGCGGCAGGTGAAAATATCGGATATTACAACTATGCGGATTATACTGTTGCTGCCGGCCTTTCAATTCCGGTATTACACTATAAGGAAGTGCATACTTTCGGTGAGAAAATTCAAACACCCTGGTTTTCATTTACCATTATCAAAACCCCTGTTTTTGTTGCTAAGGCCCATGTTAACAGCACTTATCTATTTAATTTCAATAATATCGACTATTTAACAAGAAGATACAGAAATGTGGGAATTAGCCCCATTGCTCAAAACGCATCTATATTGAAGCTTAGCTTTAAGGGGAATAATCCCGGTAAGATGGTTGACTTCCTGAATATGCTGATGGAGGAATATCTTGTTATAGAATTGGAAGACAAAAGCAAGATTTCCCAGAACACCATTGAGTTTATCAACCGTGAGCTGGTCAAAATTGAAGACTCCTTAAAAAGTTCTGAAACCGAGTTAAAGATTTTTATGACCGAGAACAAGGTGATGAACCTGGAATCGGAAACAGATTATTTGTTTTCAACCTTATATGATTTGCAGAATAAAAAGGCTGAATTTTTGGTCAAGGAAAAGTACTACAAATATTTAAAACAATACATAGAAAAAGATGAAGGGCAATTGCTTATTCCTTCCTCTCTGGGAATTGAAGATATGGTTGTTTCCGGGCAGATCCAGACCCTGATCGGCTTATATGGTGAAAGGACAGCACTTTTATCAACATCAACAGAAAAAAACCCATATCTATTTAGCCTGGATGAACAAATCAGGCTGGCGAAAAACACCTTAATAGAAAGCGTAAACAGCATCATCAGTACTTCATCGATCACGATCGGTGATATTAACGATAGAATCAGCGGCTTATATGCTAAAATTGGTGATCTCCCCGCTCTCGACAGGGAGTTTTTTAATATCCAGCGTCGTTTTGGAATTAAAAATTCTTTATACACTTTTTTATTGCAAAAACGTTCGGAAGCACAGATATCCCTTGCTTCTACTTTTCCCGATTCCGAGATCATTGATTTCGCCTCCAGGGCAGGACTGAGCCCCGTAGCACCCAAAAAGAGTTTCAATAATATGATCGCGCTCTTCTTTGGCTTTATCATCCCTTTACTTTTCATATTTATCAGGGATTATCTGAACGAGAAGATCATCGACAAAAAAGATGTTGAAAAGCTGACAAATTATCCCATTATCGGGCATGTTACACATAGCAACAAGCTTACAAATAATGTAGTGTTGGAAGCCCCGAAATCATCTATTGCTGAATCTTTCAGGTCGATCCGGACCAATCTGCATTTTATGGCAAAAGGCAGAGAAAAACAATGTATACTGATTACTTCGGATATGGTTAGCGCAGGCAAAACCTTTGTTTCGATCAATCTTGCTTCTATTTTCGCCATGTATGGCAAGAAAACGCTCTTGATGGGTTTCGACCTCAGGAAGCCAAAGATCTACCAGGATTTTGGCCTCACAAACACCGAAGGAATCACATCTTATCTCATCAACAAAAACTCTCTTGAAGAGATCATCCAAACCGGTTCGCTCGAAAACCTTGATATCATTATGGCCGGGCCGGTGCCTCCAAATCCATCAGAGTTGATCGCATCGGAAAAAACCAATGAGCTTTTTGCACGATTAAAAGAAAAATATGATTACATCATTATTGATTCTCCTCCGCTTGGTCTGGTAACGGATGCATTTCTTCTGATGAAATATACCGACAATAACCTGTTTATAGTTCGGCAAAATTTTACAAACAAGAAAGTGTTTGCTTCCATAATCAAGGATATCGAAAAAAGGGAGCTTCCCAATATCAGTATCCTCATCAATGATGTGAAACTGGGTAAGTCATCCTATGGCTATAGTTACGGTTATGGCTACGGTTACGGTTATGGCCACGGTTATGGCTATGGCTATTATACCGACGACCGCGATACTGAAAAACCCGGGGTGATCAAACGGATCTTTAAAGGGTGAGCAGGAAGTGCCGAGTGAAGAATTGAAGATTGTAGAAGAAGATAGAAGAAGTAATTGCGACCCTCAATCCATATATTAACCTAACACCCAACACCATCTTCCTGTCTTGCAGTCTTGCAGTCTTACAGTCTTACAGTCTTACAGTCTTATAGTCTGCCAACTACGCCAGATAATAATAATAAAGGATCGTCACGGTAGTAATCGCATACAGGACAGTTAATGGAAATCCTATCTTGAAGAAATCCTTAAAGGCATACCCCCCGGGGCCATATACCATCAGGTTGGTTTGATAGCCAATTGGGGTAATAAAATTGGCGGCGCCTGCAAAAGCAACAATGAGAATAAACGGGGTTGGGTCGGACAGTCCAAGGTCAGATGCAACTGTAATGGAGATTGGAAAGATCAGGGCTACTGAAGCTTTGTTGGTAATATATGAGGCAAGAAGGTTGGTAATAACAAATATTCCGGCAAGCAAGCCGATCACCCCAAAAGGTTCCAGTGCACGTATAAAATTGTCTGCAATGATGTGGGCAAGGCCCGTCTTAACCATCGCTATACCCAGCGCCAGCGAAAGCGCTATGATGATCCCAAGATTGAGGTCAAGGCTTTTATGTACATCCTTCGGGCTTGCAATTTTCAGGATCATTACAAGGATCAGCAATATGGTCAGGGCCATAAAAAGGGATATTACATTCAGGGCAGACAAAAGGATGGCAAGTGCGATTCCACCCAATAAAACAACAAGTTTATACGGTTTAAGCTTACGAAAATCCTTGATCTTTGAGATCAGGTAAAAGTCCAGTGTTTCAGATGAAAGATTGTTAAAATCATCACCTACCAGCAATAATAATACATCCCCGGCATTTAGTTTCACATTCCCGATCTTGCCACTTACTTTTTCACCATTTCGATGAATGGCAATAATGGCAGCATCATATTTTCCCCTGAAGTTCGTTTCCCTGACAGTCTTTGTTATCATGGTAGAATTGTGTGAGATCACAATTTCCAGAACCTCCGTATGTGGTTTTTTAGCAAACATGCCTACCTGTGATAATTGCAGTCCGGAATCGGAATCGATCATCTCAACAATTGTTTGTGTATCCCCTGCAAATAAGAGGATGTCGCCCTCCCTGATAAATGTTGAAGGAGAAACCGGCCGGATAACTTCCGACTCCCTGATGATCTCTGCCAGAAACAGACCTTCCAGATTTCGTAATCCTGCTTCACCAACACTTTTGCCTATCATCCCTGAAGTTTTCCTCACAAGGACCTCCACCATGTATTCTCTTGATTTTGCTGAAAAATCATCCATTGCATCTTTCCTGACAGGAAGCAGTTTTTCCGCAAAGAAAATCAGGTAAACAAAGCCTATTAAGATCATCGGCACGCCAACAATTGAAAAATCGAACAGTCCCAATGATGTAAATTCAGGAAATACGGTCTGGTCTTCAACAAGGCCATTCACGATCAGGTTGGTGGAAGTTCCGATCAATGTTGCACATCCGCCCAGTATAGCAGCATAGGACAATGGAATCAGTAATTTAGAGACCGGAATATTGTTTTTCTTGCCCCAGCGGTAAAGATATGGCATCATGATCGCAACAAGCGGAGTATTATTGAGGAAGGCCGAAAATCCGCCGACCAGTATGGTCATACGCCACATAAAACCTTTATACGACCTTGACTTCCTGAACATCCTGTCAAAAAGAATTGCTACAACGGAAGTCTTTCTGATCATATCTCCCAGTATCAGCAGCAAAAGTATTACAGCAATCTGAACATTGGCAAAGCCCGCCATGATCTCTCCCGGGCTAAGTATGCCGAGCAGGCCCAAAACGATCACCCCCGTTGCAAAAGTAAAGCCCGGCCCCATGATACCGCGGTACAATGACACAACAATGAACAGGAGAACAATTAGAACTGCTATTGTGTCAAAGTAATTCATAATCTTGTATTATGGTATGGGTCACCCGCCGGTGATTGTTTTTATTATTGGTAAGATTCTTTTACTTTTGCAAAAAATTCCTTTGGATACAAATATATGGAAAAAGCAGATAAACATATTTTCCCTGATTTTAATAAGATCCTTAAGCGTTCCGATAAGGAAAAGTTTTTAAATCAAAAATCAAAGGTGGTCTGGCTTACGGGCTTATCAGGATCAGGAAAAACAACCATTGCCAAAGGCGTTGAAAAGGAACTTTATAAAAGAGGTTTTATTGGCCAGGTGCTGGATGGTGACAACATCCGGGCGGGGATCAACAACAACCTGGGCTTTTCCATTGAAGACAGGTTTGAAAACATCAGGAGGATCGCTGAAGTGTCAAAATTGTTCATTCATTGCGGCATCATTACCATTAACAGTTTTATCAGTCCGACTGAGAAGATCAGGAAAATGGCCGTTGATATTATCGGCAGGGAAAATTTTATTATGGTTTTCATAAACGCCCCGGTTTCAGTTTGCGAGCAAAGAGATGTGAAGGGTCTTTACAAGAAAGCCAGGGCCGGAGAAATTAAGGATTTCACGGGAGTGAATGCTGCTTATGAACCTCCGGAAAACCCGGACATAGAAGTGAACACAAGCAGGCTAAGTGCTGCTGATTCTGTCCAAAAAATTATTGATCATATAATTCCCCATATTACATTGAAACCTGAAGAGGATCAAAAATAATTACAGATGAAGAAATATAACCTGAACCATTTGAGGGAGCTGGAAGCAGAGTCGATTTATGTATTGAGAGAGGTGGCTGCCCAGTTTGAAAGGCCGGCATTGTTGTTCTCCGGCGGGAAGGATTCCATCATACTTGTTCATCTGTCGGTAAAAGCTTTCTGGCCCGCCAAAATACCTTTTCCATTGGTACACATCGATACCGGACATAATTTTGAGGAAACAATTATTTTTCGTGATGAACTGTGCCGGAAGCTGGGAGCCCAATTAATCGTAGGCTCGGTTCAGGAATCTATTGATGAAGGAAAAGTGGTGGAAGAAAACGGCTACAATGCAAGCCGTAACCTACTGCAAACAACCACACTTCTGGATACCATAGAAAGACACAAGTTTGATGTAGCCATTGGTGGTGGCCGTCGTGATGAGGAAAAGGCCAGGGCAAAAGAACGTTTCTTTTCCCACCGGGATGAGTTCGGCCAGTGGGACCCCAAAAACCAACGGCCGGAATTATGGAACATCTTTAACGGCAGAAAAAATATGGGTGAGCATTTCAGGGTGTTCCCCATCAGTAACTGGACAGAAATGGATGTGTGGCAGTATATCTACATGGAAAACATTGATATCCCCAGCTTATACTACACCCACGAGCGTGATGTTTTTCTCCGCGATGGCGTGTGGCTTTATGATGCTCCTTTCATGACGAAAAAACCCGATGAAAAAGTGGAGCGCATAAAGGTCAGGTGCCGGACTATTGGCGACATTTCATGTACAGGGCTAACGATTTCAATGGCTGATTCATTGGAAGACATTATCCAGGAGATTGCTGCTACCCGAATTACCGAAAGAGGCGGTAGAGCTGATGATATGCGTTCGGAAGCAGCAATGGAAGACCGTAAAAAAGAGGGGTATTTCTAACAAATTATTTGAAACAAAGTCATTATGATGGAAGAAAAAGAATTTTCCAGCAAGGCATACTTAGATATGGAATTGTTGCGCTTCACAACTGCCGGAAGTGTTGATGACGGAAAAAGCACTCTTATCGGCCGTTTGTTGTACGACAGCAAGTCCATTTTTGAAGATCAGCTGGAGGCAGTCAAAAAAGCCAGCATTAAAAAAGGGAATGAAGCCATGGATCTATCCCTGCTGACAGATGGCTTGCGCGCTGAGAGGGAACAGGGTATCACCATTGATGTAGCTTACCGTTACTTTGCAACTCCAAAAAGAAAATTCATTATTGCCGATACGCCGGGACATGTTCAGTATACCAGGAACATGGTTACCGGTGCCTCCACCGCCAATGCGGCAATTATTCTTATCGATGCCAGAAATGGCATAACAGAACAATCTCACAGGCATACGTTTATAGCATCTCTCCTTCAAATTCCACACATTGTCGTGTGCGTAAACAAAATGGATCTGGTAAACTATGAGGAAGAATCCTATGAGAAAATTAAAGCTGATTTTCAAGCCTTTGCGGCAAAACTTGCAGTAAAGGATGTGCGCTTTGTTCCGATCAGTGCACTCAAGGGAGACAATGTAGTTAAAAAGTCAACAAACATGTCCTGGTATGAGGGAGGTACCCTTATGTATATTCTGGAAAACATTCATATCAGCAGCGACCATAACCATATTGATGCCCGTTTCCCGGTACAATATGTGATCAGGCCCCAAAGAGACGAATACCATGATTTCAGGGGCTATGCCGGCAGGGTGGCCGGCGGGACTTTTAAAGTTGGGGATAAGGTCATGGTGCTGCCTTCCGGCTTTACAACCACAATTAAATCAATTATCAACCACACCAAAGAACTTGAAGAAGCTTTTCCGCCAATGTCAGTGACCATTACCCTGGAAGATGATATTGATATTAGCAGGGGAGACATGATCGTAAAAGAAAACAATATCCCGCGTATTGGCCAGGATATCGACATTATGATGTGCTGGATGAGTGAAAAGCCGATGAGGCTTAACGGGAAGTATGCGCTCAAACATACCACAGCAGATGCAAGATGCCTCATCAAGGATGTGAAATACAAGGTCGATGTGAATACCCTCGGAAAAATCCTCGATGATAAAAATATCGGCCTGAATGAAATTGCAAGGATATCCCTCAGGACAACTAAACCCTTGTTTTATGACTCTTACAGGCAGAACAGGAAGACCGGGGCAGTAATTCTGATCGATGAGGCAGATAATACTACTGTTGGTGTGGGTATGATCATATAAAAAGTGTTAGGTTGGGTTAATTTTGGATTTTGAATTAATTCTTCGCTCATAATTAATCACTCTCCACTTACATTCTGCACCAGGCACCCGGAACTATACACTATGCACTCCTGTAGCTTCCCCATTCACTCCCGTTATCTGGTACCCGGCACCCTTAACCTGATAGCAAATATTAATCACTATCTCCTTTCCGCAAAGAACTATTCTTACCTTTGCCTGCAGAACCGAACCAAAAGCGATGAAAACCGATTATTACTGTCACGAAACCGCCATTATAGATGAGGGAGCCCGGCTGGGGAAAGGAACCAAAGTGTGGCATTTCTGCCATATCATGGGAAACAGCAGTCTGGGTGAAAACTGTAATTTGGGCCAGAATGTTTTCGTAGCCGATGATGTTGTACTGGGAAATAATGTTAAAGTACAAAACAATGTCTCTATATATTCCGGAGTAATTTGTGAAGATGACGTCTTTCTGGGCCCTTCCATGGTTTTCACAAACATCAAAAACCCCCGAAGTGCCGTTGTGCGAAAGGGGGCATACGACAGAACACTGGTCAGGCAGGGGGCTTCTATCGGGGCAAATGCCACCATTGTTTGTGGAAATGATATTGGCCGCTTTGCCTTTATTGCTGCAGGAGCAGTCGTAACCAAAGAAGTTCCCGATTATGCCCTGATGATTGGTTGTCCCGCAAAACAGCTGGGATGGATGAGTGAATACGGGCACCAGCTTAGCTTTGACGATAAAGGCGAAGCTGTTTGTCCGGAAAGCAATGAGAAATATCGTTTAAGTAACGATCAGCTAGTTAAACTATAAATAAACAATACCATGGTTCAACAGGATGGAGTTCATAATTTTGCATTGATCGGAGCTGCCGGGTACATTGCACCGCGTCATATGCGTGCGATCAAAGATACCGGCAATACGCTTGTGGCAGCCCTGGATAAATTTGATAGTGTCGGGATCATCGATAGCTTTTTCCCGAAATCTGCTTTCTTTACGGAAACGGAACGATTCGACCGACACCTCGACAAATTACGCAGAAAGGGCGAGCAAAAGATTGAATATGTTGGGATCTGTTCCCCAAACTACCTGCATGATGCACATATCAGGCTTGCCCTGCGAAATCAGGCCAATGCGATCTGTGAAAAACCACTGGTACTGAATCCCTGGAACGTGGATGCGCTGGCTGAGATTGAAAAGGAATCAGGGAAACATATTTATAATATCCTTCAGCTTCGCTTGCACCCCTCCATCATTAAGCTGAAAGAGCAGGTTGAAAACGGGCCGGCAGATAAGATCTACGATCTGGACCTTACTTATATCACCAGCAGGGGCAGATGGTACTTTATTTCCTGGAAAGGAGATGCACAAAAATCCGGGGGTGTTGCGACAAACATTGGAGTCCACTTTTTTGATATGCTTACCTGGATCTTTGGCGACATCAGGCAAAATATCGTTCATGTTTCTGAAGAAAATATGGCTGCCGGTTATCTGGAGCTTGAAAAAGCACGGATCCGCTGGTTTCTGAGCCTCAACAAGGAAAATATTCCTGAAAAAGCAAGAAGTAATGGGATGTCCACATACAGGTCTATCATTATGGAGGGAGAGGAGATTGAGTTCAGCGGAGGTTTTACCGACCTCCATACCGATAGCTACAGAAATATTCTTGACGGAAAAGGTTATGGCATTTATGAAGCCAGGAAAAGCATTGAAATTGTCCATAACATTAGAACTGTTAAGCCTGTTGGCCTGAAAGGAGATTATCATCCGATTCTTAAAACGCTGGATGTTGGATGACGCGAACACCATAAGAGGGGAAGACTATAAGACGGGATGACAGTAAGAGGGGATGAGGGGAAGAAAGTGTTGGGTGATCCCAGTACCCGGACACATATTTAACCATGTAGCCATGTAACCATGTAGCCATTTAACCATGTAACCATGTAACAATGTAACAATTTAGCTATTTAATCAACAAACAGTCTGACAAAAAGTGCTTAAATCCTCATCTGAAATAAAAACCTGGTACGCCCTGTATGCAAGGTCAAGGGCTGAAAAGCAGGCCAACGAATTGCTTACCGCTTCAGGAATCGAATCCTACCTTCCTTTGATCAGAACGCTGAAGCAATGGAGTGACCGTAAGAAATGGGTGGAAGAACCTCTGTTCAGGTCTTATATTTTCGTACGGATTTCGCCGCCTGAATATTACGAAGTATTAAATGTCCCCGGGGTGGTCAGGTATATTTTCTTTGAAGGCAAGGCCGTTGCCATCCCTCCCCAGCAGATCGAAGCCATCAGGCAGTTTATTGTTTCCGGTGATGAATTGCCGGATGTAGACCTTGATCTTAGCCCCGGCAGTAAAGTAAATATCATTGCCGGCCCAATGAAAGGCATCAGCGGAGAACTGCAGGAGATCATGGGCAAAAAGAAAGTCAGGATCGAGATCGATGGCCTGGGGCAGAGCGTTTACCTGGAATTACCCGCATCGCATATTCGGGCATTGTAATTAATGAATCCGGTCTGTCCCGCCAAAGCGGTACATCTCCCCTGAAAATCAACTCACCAACAAACAACTTTTTTCTCATTTTTTCGTACAATAGTAAAATTGAGTACATTTGTTACTCATTCTTTATGAAATCAGCGCCATACTGAGGATATACAATGGGACTCAGGGGGCGAAGCCGTGCCAATGCTTGACACCCTCATAACAAGCAAAACCCGCATCAAGCTGTTACTAAAGTTCTTCCTTAACAGCAATGCCAGCTCCTACCTGCGTAACCTGGAGAGTGAGTTTGGTGAGTCTACCAATGGGATCAGGCTTGAGCTGAATAAGTTTGAAAAAGCCGGTTTGCTGCAATCGCAGGTATCCGGAAATAAAAAGCTATACCAGGCCAATACCTCCCATCCGCTTTTCCCGGACATTCACAACCTTCTTCTTAAATACATTGGTTTTGACAGGATCATTGATACGATCATTTCTAAACTCGGAAATGTAAACGAGGTTTATGTGGTTGGAAAGTTCGCACGGGGCGTAGACAGCGAGGTAATAGACTTGCTTTTTGTTGGAAACGATATAAACCGTGAATACCTGGCACGCCTCTCCACTAAAGGAGAAAAACTTATCCAAAGAAAGATCCGCTATCTGGTTTATAACCGGGAAGAATTTTTTAGTATTAAAGATAACTACAGTAATGATGAAATCTTACTTTTGTGGACAGAAAACGGGAAGAAAGTCTCAGGTGACTAAGTCTATCTCCCGGTACCCGGTATCTGGTACCCGACCTCATATATAACAATTTAACAGTTTATCAATTTATTAATGACTAACAACGAAACAATCATTGCTATTATCGGTCTTGGATACGTCGGACTGCCTCTGGCAGTAGAGTTTGGGAAGATCCGTAAAACCATCGGATTCGACATCAACATAGGACGTATTAAAGAATTGGAGGCCGGGCATGACCGTACCCTGGAAGTAGATGACCAGGAACTGAAGAGTGTTGAAAATCTTCGCTACACATCGAAAATCGAAAACATTGCAAATTGTAATTTCTATATTATAACCGTTCCTACTCCCATTGACAAAAACAAACGACCCGACCTCACACCACTTATTAAAGCCTCTGAAACTGTAGGCAAAGTTTTGTCAGAAGGAGATATCGTGATCTATGAGTCTACAGTGTACCCCGGGGCAACAGAAGAGGAATGTGTGCCGGTCCTGGAAAAGTTCAGTGGCCTGGAATTCAATAAAGGTTTCTTTTGCGGATATTCCCCCGAAAGGATCAACCCGGGAGACAAAGTACATACCGTAACAAAAATTAAAAAGGTAACATCCGGCTCCACCCCCGAAATAGCAAAAAAAGTTGATGATCTGTATAAAAGTGTGATCACTGCCGGAACCCACCTCGCCGCATCCATAAAGGTAGCTGAAGCAGCTAAAGTGATTGAAAATTCCCAGAGAGATATTAACATTGCCTTTGTTAATGAACTTGCGGTTATATTTAACAAAATGGGCATCGACACCCTTGAAGTGCTTGAGGCTGCCGGGACAAAATGGAATTTTTTACCCTTCCGTCCAGGGCTTGTCGGAGGGCATTGTATTGGTGTTGATCCGTATTATCTCACACATAAAGCCCAGGAGATTGGCTATAATCCGGAGATCATTCTGGCCGGGAGACGTCTGAATGACAATATGGGAGCTTTTGTCGCCGGACAGATCGTGAAACTGATGATTAAAAAAGAACACCGCATCGCTGCTTCAAGCATCCTGATCCTGGGGATTACCTTTAAAGAAAATTGTCCCGATATCAGGAATTCAAGGGTCATCGATATCATCAGGGAACTGGAAGAATTTGGTGCGAACATCCACACTTATGACCCCTGGGCCAATACAGCCGAAGTAAAGGATGAATATGGCATAAACTTAATATCCGACAAGCAGCTTTTTACTCATGAGGCTTACGATGCAATTGTGCTTGCCGTGGCCCATGACAGCTTCAAAAAAATCGACATCAGGGCGCTAAAGAAAGAAAATACGATCGTGTATGATGTGAAGAGCGTGTTGCCGCTGGAGATTGTGGATGAAAGATTATAGAGTAGGTACCGGATATCGGGTACCGGAGGGTAAAGATTTCTTGGTTTAGAGCTTCTTTCCCTGAACCTCCCGGAATCTGGTATCCGGTACCCAAAACCCAATAAAATGTCAAAGCTCAATTTCAGCAAAGTAAAAATATTGGTTGTTGGAGATTTAATTCTCGATAAATACTACCATGGAAGCGTCAGCAGGATCTCTCCTGAGGCTCCTGTGCCTGTTATATTAAAGCAATACGAAAAAACAGTTCCCGGTGGTGCCGGGAATGTTGCCAATAACATTAAAAAGCTCGGGGCAGCGGTAAGCCTGGTCGGCATTGCAGGAAACGACCCCAATGGATGGCTGCTTTCCTCGCTTCTTAAAGAAGAAGGGATTGAAACAAATATGATCACCGGTGGCAACCCCACAGTTACCAAGACCCGTATTATTGGTGAACATCAGCAGATCTGCCGGCTCGATGTGGAAAAAGACAAGCCTCCATCGGAAGAAGAAAAAAAACAATTGTCGGAGATCCTTGAAACAATGATCCCCCGGCATGATCTTGTGGTGATCTCAGACTATGATAAGGGGCTGATAAATACCGAAACATCAGCCTATATTATAAAAGAAAGCAAAAAGCATAACAAGCAGGTCATCATCGACCCTAAAAAGAAAAACTGGAACCTGTACAGCGGTGCCCACCTTCTTACGCCCAACCTGAAAGAGTTTAATGAGATCTGCCACAGGCTTCAGCTCAACGAGGCAGAGCTGGTCAGCTCCGGACAGGTAATCAGGGAAAAATATAATCTCGACAATCTGCTCATCACGCTTTCCGATAAAGGCATGATGCTGATCACCGAAAAAGAAGATTTTCACATAAAAACCGTCAAAAAAGAGGTTTTTGACGTAAGTGGTGCAGGAGATACCGTTATCGCAACCCTTGCAGCATGTCTCAGTTGTGACCTTGACATCAAAAGAGCTGTTGAAATTGCCAATATAGCGGCAGGTATTGTCGTTGGTAAGTTTGGGACGGCTCCGATTACGCTCGTCGAATTGCAGAATGCAGTTTTGAGTTTTAAAATTTAAGTTTTGAATAACTTTTTACCACCAGGGATACACAAAAGTGCACAAAGAAAGCCTTTCGTGATACTTTGTGGTTAAATAAAAAATATTATGCTTACTTCTCAATACATTTTTGACGAATTCAATGATCACCAGGATGTCTTGAAAAAGACAATAGAAGGATTAGGAAATGATATTAAAGAGGCTGGTGAATTTATCGTATCCACCTTGAAGGCAGGCAACAAGGTTTTGCTTTTTGGCAATGGTGGCAGTGCGGGTGATGCCCAGCATATTGCTGCCGAGCTGACTGGCAGGTACAAGACAGAACGGAAGGGATTAGCAGCCATTGCGTTGACCACCGACACCTCTGCACTTACCGCCATCGGGAATGATTACGGTTTCGACCGTATCTTCGACCGGCAGGTGGAAGCCCTGGGCCGTGAAGGTGACCTGCTGATCAGTATTTCCACCAGTGGCAACAGCCGGAATGTACTCCGGGCCCTGGCATACGCAAAAGACAACGGCATGAACACCATTGGCCTCAGCGGAAAGGGTGGCGGCGACATGCGTCCCCTCTGCGACATTAATATCATCATCCCATCAGATGATACTGCAAGAATACAGGAGATGCACATTTTGGTTGGGCATGTGCTCTGTGGTATAATAGATGATTCTTTTTAATAAACAATTTTTGGATAGTTACATGGTTACATAGTTGCATGGTTGCATGGTTGCATGGTTGCATGGTTACATGATTAAATGGTTACATGGTTAAATGGTTATATGGCTAAATGGTTACATGGTTAAATGGCTGACGCTAAACATAAAATATTAACGAATCAGAAAATTTTGGTGACCGGCGGCGCAGGATTCATCGGCTCTAATCTCGTAGAGCATTTCCTTAAAAGAGGGAATACGCTTGTTTGTCTCGATGATCTCAGTACCGGCTACATGAAGAACATTGAGCTTTTCATGGATGATCCCAGCTTTAGTTTTATTGAGGGCGATATACGTGACCTGTCCACCTGTCAGAAGGCTGCCGAAGGCTGTGATTACATTTTCCACCAGGCAGCACTGGGTTCTGTACCCCGTTCCGTGGCTGATCCTCATACCACCAATGCCGTAAATATTAATGGCAGTTTAAATATGCTTATCTCGGCGAGAGATCAAAAAGTAAAACGTTTTATTTATGCTGCCAGCTCATCCACCTATGGCGATTCTAAGGAGTTGCCGAAGGTAGAAGACAAGATAGGTAACCCCCTGAGCCCATATGCCGTCACCAAGTTTGTGATGGAGCTTTATGCCCGTGTGTTCAGCGATCTTTACAATATGGAATGCATCGGTTTGAGGTACTTTAACGTTTTTGGCGGGCACCAGGACCCCGAAGGCGCTTATGCCGCCGTGATCCCCCTCTGGGTGAAGCAGCTCATTGCACACAAAGCACCGGTCATTAATGGCGACGGGACGTATAGCAGAGACTTTACGTATATAAATAACGTAGTGCAGGCGAATGAGTTGGCTGCGGTAATGACGACGGAAGCTATTATTGAAAATCTGGGAAGATATTACAATTGGGTGTCGGGTACCGGATACCGGATACCGGGAGGTGAAGGGTCAGTACCTGAAAACGATCAGAAAAAGAAACCCGGAATCACCCGGTATCCGGTTTCCGAAGTCTTCAACGTCGCCTATGGGGGGAATACCACCTTAAATGAACTTTTTGAGGCTCTTAGAAAAAACCTGTCTCAATTTGACTCGGAAATCAGCGGCATCGCCGCTGTCCACGGCCCCAATCGTGCCGGCGACATCCCGCATTCGATGGCCTCTATCGATAAGGCAAGAATGGTGCTGGATTATGAGCCGCTTTTTGATGCAGCTAAGGGGTTTGAGATGGCTTGTGGATGGTATTTTGAGAATCTTTGATAATTACATGGCTACATGGTTAAAGGATACATGATAAATGGCATATGTAGAATCCGAAATGGACAATGAAAATGGGCCCCAAAGGGGCCGAAAGTTGGTAGAAAAATAAGCGTAAAACAATTTCAGCGCCCTGTAGGGGTGCGACTCTGTATTTTTGATAATCTACGTATTAAATGTTTAAACATTATGTCATCACCCGATTCAACCTACGTGTCGAGGATTGGAATTATACAAAGAATAATGAAGTTGTACTAACAGAAGAATGGCTGGATCACAGGTTTTTGCTTTTTAAAAATTTCTGCCTGCCCTCCATGATTAATCAGCGCAATCAAAATTTTGCCTGGCTGGTATTTTTTGATGTTAATACCTCGGAAAA
>JABMQZ010000007.1 GCA_013202965.1 Bacteroidota bacterium
AACATGTTCACCAACCTGAATCTTACCGACATGGAAACCTGTTATAAGCTGTTCAGAACTGACTATATAAAGAAGATATATTTCAAGGAAAAACGCTTTGGCTTTGAACCGGAGGTGACGGCAAAAATTTCCCGTTTCCCCGGCATCAGGATCTATGAGGTCGGGATTTCATACTATGGCAGGACCTATGATGAAGGTAAGAAGATCGGGGCCAGGGATGGGTTCCGTGCTATCTGGTGTATTTTGAAGTATAATATATTCGACAGGAAATATCTAAAATAATCAAAAGAAGAATTCAATGACTTTTGTTAAATATAAGAGAACATATACATATTTCATTCTGGATGTATGGTGGTTTGCTATTTCGGTGATTTTTTTAATTCTGCCTGCTCTTCAAAATGGATATCCTTTGCTGCATCCCGATTCCGGAACCTATATATATTTCGGGTTCCTTGATATGATACCTGTGAGCAGGCCCATAAGCTATTGCTGGCTGGTCAGGCATATCAGCATGTCATATTCTTTATGGCTGGTTGTGATATTTCAGGGAATATTATTGACTGCCTTCCTGAATATGCTCATTCATAAGCTAATCGGATCTAAAAAATCAGTTTTTCTCACTTTTATCTTGATTAGTATACTGTCTGTTTTTACAGCTCTGCCTGTCTATGTATCCCACATTATGCCGGATATGTATTTTAGCATTGCCTTTATCGGGATCTTCCTGATATTAACAGCAAATAAAATCCGCTGGGCCTGGATTATTCCATTGTCATTTATCGTTATATACTCAATCATAGTACATTTATCAAATCTGCCTATCATTACTGCCGTTACTATTGCTGCTGTTGTTTTGTTTTATTTCTTTAAACGTTTTGCATTTATCAGGATCTATCCAAAAAGATTATTTATTGTTGCAATTATATTATTATTGAGCTGGTTATCAATACCTTCAATTAATGCGTCTTTTGGTGCAGGTTTTGGATTTTCACGGGTGTCCAATATCGTCTTTACGGCAAGGTTAATTCCTTCCGGAATATTTTCTGATTATGTTACTGAAAAGTGTGAGACAGATACCAGTTTCTTTCTGTGCGAATTTAAGAATGTAATTCCCAAATATACTCGCTATGATTACTTTCTGTGGAAGGATTCCAGCTTTTTATACCAGCAGGATTGCGAGGATACCAAAGGATTTGCTGAGTGTTGGATTAAAAGAGACAGCCTTTTTGGGGTGCTTGTTTCGGATATCATGAGTATACCTAAATACCGCACAAGGTATCTGCAGGATGCAGTTCAACAATTCGGAAATCAATTGGTAACATTTCAGCTCGGCTCTAATCCTCCTTTTGGAGAAACTTCCCACATAAATTATCCGATTAAAACTTATTTCGAAGATGATTACAGGCAGTACCTTGAAGCCAGGCAGCAAAATTACCGGATTATGCATGTCACAAGGAATGCTTTTCAGCGAGTCCTGATTGTAATTTCCCTCTTGGTCATATTGCTTTTCTTTTCATTAAAAGGTTTAAGAAAGTACATTTCAATTGATTTTCTTACTTTCTTTTCATTCTATGTTTTGCTGATCCTGGCTAATGCAGGCTTAATTGCTTTCGTTTCAGTTGTGGTCGGAAGGTTTGAGGGGAGGCTCATTTGGTTTATACCCGTCATGGCATTTATTCTGCTTGCCAGATATATACTTATGAATGATAAAAAGGTAAAGCTGTAAAATAAGCATCAAACCAGGTGGCTCATTATTCAAACAATTGAACCTAAATTCTGATGGTTTTTTCTTCCCTGGGTTTGAGGTAGTAATCCCAGTTATCGCCTATCACCGAAAGGCTGTATTCCAGTGCCTCCTTTAGTGGTGTGGGTTCAAATCCCAGGTCTTTCCTTATCAGCCCGGTATCGAGCTCCGAATCCTGCATAACTCCTTTAACATGCTCTGCAGTAAACAAGGGTATTTTCTGAAATTTCTGGAATCCTTTGCCAAGCATTTTTACAATTCCTGGTGGCACGGGGATGAAAATTTTATTTTTGCTACGGATTTTCAACATCAGGGAAATAAATCTCCGGAACGGGATGACTTCCTCTCCTGCAATCTGATAGGTCTTACCGAATGCATGCTCTTCATTGATGCATTTGACAATGTATTTTGCAAAATCTTTTACGAAGATGGGATGTTGGGTCTGACGGCCATAACCCACCAGGGGTACCAAACCCGGGATCCTGAATGCATTTTTTAGAATACGGTTAATTCCAAGGCCTTCAGGGCCGAGGATCATCGCAGGAATGAAGATGGTAAAATCAAGGCCCGAATCACTTAGGAATTCCTGTCCTGTTAATTTTGTTTCCCCGTATGGGCCCTTGAACTTTTTCATGACTACCACACTGCTGATCTGGATAAATCGTTTTATGCCAGTGGCCTTGCAAAATTCGATCATGTTGGATACCCCTTTTGCGTTGACCTCGAAATTTTTATTATAATCGGAACTGCCCAGTAAAGCCGCGGCATTAATCACTGCATGAATAGTCTTGCCCTTGACAAGATCTCTGATTTGAGGTAAAATCTCAGCCCGGATATCACAATACTGATAATCGATATTCTGGTGATCAATAATGGTGGAAGCATAGTGATCATATTTTAGTGCAATAATTTTATATCCCTCTGATATAAGCTGTTTGCAGATATAGGGGCCCAGGTATCCATTGGCACCGGTTACAATGATCGTTTGCTTCATGTGGTTTCTGAAATTTTGAAGCAGCAAAAATACAGGATTTCCATTAAAAAGCACCGGAAGGAACGAACTTATTTCTTTTTATCTTTCTTATTCGAAGCAAACAGGAATAATTGTCCGAGGATGAGTGAGATCAGCCCGCCGCCAATTTGTGCAACGAGGAAAACCAAACCGGAAAAGGCAAGAATCAACGGTTCAGCGAGAGGTTTGAACAGCAGCAGGAAGGTTCCTTCCCGGGTTCCAAGACCCATGATGGTTATCGGTAGCATATTCAGTAAGCCGGCAATGGCAACTGCTCCTGATATAAATAAGATTGGATAATTAAACGACAGGCCAATGGCCAGGAAATAGCAGGAAATAAAATAGCTCAGGTTGCTGGCAATTGACAGCAGGATGACAGACAATTGAATGAGGCTGCTTCTTTTTCTGAAGGATAAGCTGAGATTCAATTTAAGGAAGGGAAGCTTATTCAGTAGTTTTTCAGCAAAACGAGTGGCAGAGGCAGACTGCATAAAAATAAGAGCGAGGGAAAAAATCAAAATGCCAGCAAGAAGAATAAGAATACCGGCAGGTATTGCTCCATCTTTCGGAAAAGCAAAAATAAACGCTAAACCTGCTATGATTACGAAAATCCCAAGATCAAACCCCCTTTCAATCACAACCCTGATGCCGGATTCCATAATACGGTTTTTCTCTTTTGCGTGACCTGCTTTTATCAATTCCCCGATTCTTCCAGGAGTGATCACCCCAATGGCATAGCTTTCAAAAAACTCCCCCCAGCTACGGACAATCTCATGGATTCTGCTGCTGCCATTATTCAGGATATGCCAGCGAAAGGCCTTAAGGAATAATAACAATAACTGGAAGAGAATACCATAAAGCAGGAATGTCGGATCAACTTTTTTAATGTTCTCCCAAAGGGCAGACAGGTCAACAGTGCTCAGGATATAAATAAACAAAGCAATTCCCAGCAACCTGATAAAAAGAAACGGACTGATCCTTTTTACTTTTGTTTGCGCAGCAGGTATATGTCCTTCTTTATCCATTACTGGCATTCAGTTGTGATTTTTTGATCTTCTTTGTGGATTTTTTCCACACATTTCTCGACTTCTCGAAAACTTTTCCTACTGTCTTTGGCGGAATTTTCTCAATGATAAACCTTGAAAAGCCTGTTCCCAGGATAATGAAAAGACTGTCAATGACAATCTCCATCAGGTACCTCTTCAGGGTAAAACCTTTCATTGTGTAAGCGTAATCCGGATTTCTTTTGCCAAGCCACCTGCGATATTTCATGCGGATGAAGGTTCCTCTTTTCTTCAGGTCGTAGCCATGCGAATGCATGGAGATGGCCTCTGATTCATCAATGGGATCAAGTGCCAGCTTTCCCTCTTCTATCATCTCATCCAGGATGGCCTGCCCTTTTCCCGAGCGGGAGAACACCACGGAAAAACCTTTCCCTCTTTCTTCATAAACCGGTGCCCATGCATCTCCGCCGGAAATATCTGTAAATTCATTGCTCAGGTCGGTGCACAGCAGGCTGTTCTTCATAATGTGGAAGGGAATGAGATAGTTGGCATGGAATTTTGGCAATTCAATTGTCCTGCCACCTTCCAATTCAATACGCATGTTTCCCGGCCATTCCCCGTGACGGAAATAGAGCTTCCGGATCTTTCTGTAGTCTCTTTCTCCATATGACCTCAGAAAACTTTTAACAGAAGAAAAATGCAGGGTGTTGCCGTAAAAAGGGCCAAAAATGTATTTGATGTTCGCCACAGATGGATGCCTTGCTTCCTGTAGCAGCCTGATCGATTGCACCTGTCCGGGAAGCCCGACATAGGCAAGCTTGCCATGAAACCCTTCCATCTCTGGCAATATCTCATTAACAGATGAGATGATATACTTGCTCTGGGCTGCTGCTAATATTTCCTCCTTGCTGGTGGCAATGAATGGCTTCGTTAACCAGGGTTCCTCTTCTGACATGCCAAGTACAACAGCTCCATTGATGTGTCCCTTTTCAAGTAACCATATCAGGATTGCGGAAATGATCCCTCCGCTGGCACCTAGCCTCCTGATGGATTCATCATTGCTATGTCCGATGTAAATATTTTTGCAGGCACCGATGAATACATTATAATGTGCCTCTTCCCCGAAAATCTTTTTGCTTTGCCCTGGAAAGTCAAAGCCCTTGCCGCTGCAATAATGAAGAAGTTCTTTATCTAATTTTCCTTCGGGATCATCTTCGATATGCGGCAGGTATTTCCCTGTCCTGTCAGTGAAGCTGATCTTCCCATCCGAAAGGCCGACACAGCTTCCGCAACGGTTACATAATCCGCTGCGAACTACATCTTGTATTTTCTCAAATTTTCTCACAAACGAAAAATTGACGGATGCCCAGTTCCGAGATAAATGTTCCCTGGCAAGCGGAAATGATCTTTTCGCCGGCATTTCGCAAAAATCCCGGTCCAACAGGAACCAGCAGGGTTCCCTTATGTGAGCAAAGTTTCCAGCCGGTCTGTGCCAGCCACTTCTTAACGGTTTTTGAAGGAGGAAACTTATGCGGTCCCTCGCCATGTCCGCCAAACAAAAATGTAAATACCCTGTAAGGGATTTCACTTGTAGCGGGTGGGCAGCTCAATACCATTTTTGACCCGGGTTTGGCAATACGATGCAGCTCAAGTAAAAATTGAAGCGGCTGCTCTACATGCTCCAGAGTTTCCAGGGTCAGCACCCTGTCAAATGACTCATCTTCGAATGGTAGCTTCGAATAGGTGTCAATTTTAAGCTGCTTCACATAGGGCCTGATTTTATTTGCTTCATTCATCAAACCGGAAGAAATTTCCGTATTGATAACTTCAATGGTTTTTTCTTTTTTTATGATATAATCACTGGCCTCACAATCGCGGCTGCTGATGTTGATGACTTTATGGCCGGGTTTCAGGTCCAGGTAAGCAATGCTTTCATTGAACCGCTGATCGTGGGTGTCTTTTAATTTGTCATTTTCTTCAACATAGATTGATGCCACCTTGTCCCAGTGTTCTTCAACCTCTTTATCATTCCATTTGTTTCTGAAATCTAGCGGATAATCTTTCATCGTTTAGTGTTTGCGGTTGAGCAATGAAATTTGATCTGCGATCAGTCCGATAAAAAACAAAATCATTCCAAGGGTGATAAGTATGATGGCTCCATTTGAAAATCTATCGGCAATGACATATCCATAAACGCCAAAAGCAATGCCTGTGGCACCTGCTAAAAGGCTGGCAGGCAGGAAGATCTTCAAAGGATTAAATAACATAATGATCCTCAACAATAACATCAGGGTTTTTGGCCCGTCCTTGAAAAATTTTACACTGCTTTTTCTTCCTACCCTTTCTTCCACAACAATCGGAAAGGTGCAAATGTTATATCCTTCTTTCATAAAGGCCAGTGTGGAAGTGGTCGAAAAAGAAAATCCATTTGGCATAAAGTGCAGCATTTCTTTTATCAGGCTCTTGTCAAATCCCCTGAAACCGGAATTGTAATCCGGGAGTTTTTGCTCCACCAGGAATTCTCCAACCCACTTGATCACCTTCTTACCGGCTTTTCTGTTCTTTACCTGGAAGGAATCCTGGGTCCGGCAACCAATGACCATCTCATGAGTTTCAAGCAGTTTTACAAGTTCATCAAGATATTTCGGGTCATGCTGCCCGTCGCTGTCCATGAAAACGACCCTGTCAGTGGTCGACTTTCGTATCCCTGTCTTCAGTGCTGCCCCATAACCTTTGTTTACGGTATGACTGATCACCCTGACAGGGAATTCTTCACATACTTCCCTGGTCCGGTCTGATGATCCGTCATCCACCACAATGATCTCATATTTTTCATGAAAATTCCCGGAAATAAGTTTCTCGAGGGTATCACGAATTCCACTCTCCTCATTATATGCCGGGATGATAACTGTAACGTGCTGGTTTTTAGTCATAAGCATTTGGGGTTATTCAGGAAGCGTATATTTGTTGGACTGCAAAGATACAAAGATGTATGTTATAGGCAATCTGCCATGGGTATCAAGCAATAAGAAGAAGATGGCCATTTTGAAATTAGCGACGGTTTTATGGATCCAATTATGATGTGTTGATACCTGAGTGTTGAGGGAAATAGAGTACATTTGCCGGGTATAGATTACTCATGAAATTATTCTTTGTGATGAAAAATGTATTCCAATGGTTCTTGCGAAAAGAACCGTTTTTGTTTTTTCTATTCTCAATCCTTAATGTCTATACTATTTTTCTTCTTGATTTTTACTATTCGCTTGATGGTCCTCAGCACCTTTATGTTGCGAACATTATTGCGGAGTTGATAAGTGGAAATGATGAAGTTGCACGATTCATTCAAATCAATGACTTAATTGTAGGATATTGGACAGGCACCTTTTTGCTGAGTGTTTTTAAGCTGATAATGCCGGCAAAAATAGCTGTTAAATTACTTCTGCTTATTTACTATCTGGGGATCAGTTATTCATTTCGGTATCTTGTTAAATCGATATATCATAAGCCAACATTGGTAACTTTTTTAATATTCCCTTTTTCATCATCTTATTTTATTGGGATGGGGTATTTTAATTTCAGTATCGCAATAGCTGTGTTGTTTTGGTGCCTTGGTTATTTTCTCAGGATAGGATACGCATTTACCTGGAAAAACCTTATTATTATGGGGCTTCTCCTTGTATTGTTATTTCTGTCGCATGCTTTCGTATATGCTGTTGCCGGCCTGATACTGGTGTTATATTTAGTATTTACATTTTTTTATCAATGGCAGAACTCCGCTAAGCCGGCATTTGCTTTCAGGAAATTATTGAAACACATGGGATACGTGTTTTTGTTGTCTCTTCCTGCCAATATTTTGTGGATCAATTACGTGGTATCCATCAGGGGTGTAACAAGTTTTTTTAGTCCACAACATATACCTTCCACCACCTTGTTTGAAAACATTTTTAATATTACCATATTAACATGGTTTGCAAGAGAACCACATATAGTGATTAACTATTTGATTATAGCAATTTTAGCATTTTGCATGCTGTATATCATTGTAAATCGTATCATTTCAATAAGGCTGCGGAGAAAAAACACTGCCACATCAAATGGGTTGATTGCCAGTGATTTCTGGTTTTTTGTGACTGCCATAATGCTTGTCCTTTATTTCTTTTATCCTGACAGACTTATTACAGGAAATATTTCCAGCAGAATACTGCTATTATTTTTTCTAATGTTTTTAGTTTGGATCTCTTCTCAGAAATATCATGCCATAATTTCTGTCCTTATCTTACTGATTATTATTCCCATAAGCATCCTGAAATGGGAAATTCAAATGCGATTTCTTCCTGAGCTTGGAAGGAGGTCTGTTGAGCTTGTTCAAATTGCAGAGGGGATGGAACCTAATTCCACATATGTGGCAATAAATTATTCTACCTTATGGTCTTACCAGCATTTTTCCTGTTTGCCTGGCATTGATAAATCCTTGATTTATGCGAACGCACCTCAGGTTCATGGCCAATTTCCCCTGCTAATAAATAAAAAAGATTGTCCCCCCTTGTTTATGGGTAGCAAAAATGCTTATTGGTCCAAAATAAATTGGTCATTGATAGGCAACGATTCTCTGCCGGTCAGGCCGATAGACTATGTGGTACTGATCGCTACTTATGCCATGGATGATGATCCCGATCATGCTATTGCACAGAATGAACTTCGGAAATATTATATCAAAAAAGATATCTTAGCAGAGACTAGTGTTAATTTATATGAGTTAAGAAACAGAAAACAATTGGTCGAAGAGTATAATAAGGCCATAAGTAATGCTGATGAGGTATTACAAGGCTCTGGAAAATCACTCAAAACATATTACAGGGAAAAATACTTTGAATTTCTTGATAGCATTTGTGCGGTGGATACTATTCATGGTCCTTAAGGGTGAATATAAATTCAATCAAATGATTCCTCGTGGCTTGCCGCGAGGTTTCCTAATAAGCTCCCCTGATTTTCAGGGGAGATGTGCCGCTTTTACGGGACAAAGGGGTATTATAAAAATCTGGTTACGACTTTGGCGGAATGAAATTGGGTTAATACCTCGTGGGCTTGC
>JABMQZ010000082.1 GCA_013202965.1 Bacteroidota bacterium
GGAATGGTAGAGGATAAACCTGATATTGCAAGGCTGATTGATGAATGTAACCAATTGACAGCCATTTTCCAACAGACAGTATCAACAGCAAGATCCAAAAAATAGCAAAAGCTGTATTGAACATTTTCAATTGACTATTTAATATCAGATTGTACATTGTACACACAGAATTGTAAATTGTAAATCATGTGTCCGGTTCGTACACCAGCAAGGAGGGGAGACTTTTCGTTGAAACCTTATAGATAACGTTCCCCCTCACCTACTCGCCTCGCTCTGCCGAAGCTACGCGAAGGCGCAGTAGGGAGGGGGACAGGGGGTGGGTAAAATTAAATGTACAATTCTGTATTACGAGTATTCGAAACCTTTGAGCAAAGGTTTCAATAAAAGAATAAATTAATAGTAATTTAGACCCCTGTGCCTGACTTTGATCGATGATATGCTAAAAAAGAAAAGAATATATAAAAAGATATATGTTGCCATCCCGCTTCTGGATGAGCTGGAAAACCTGCCTGCATTGCTTCATTCTATTCGTGAGCAGAATGGATGTGATTACAAAGTCTTTTTCTGCGTGAACCAGCCTGATAAATGGTGGGATGACCCTGACAAGCGTGGGCTATGCGAAAGAAATATAGCATCGATCGAATATCTGTTGCAATACGCTGATTTTCCTTTCCGGATAATTGATAAGGCATCCAAAGGAAATGGGTGGCAGGGAAAGGATCTGGGTGTGGGCTGGGCCAGGAAAGTGGTGATGGATGCTCTGCTGGAAGAGGCTGGAGAAGATGGACTGATCATCACCCTCGACGGAGATACCGATTTCAATAAAAATTACTTTAGCTCGGTTCTGGAAAATTTTAATGAGCATCCGGAAGCCGTGGGCCTGTCTGTTCCATATTATCATAAACTTACGGGAAGAGAGGAAGAAGATCGTGCAATTCTCAGGTATGAGATATATATGCGAAATTATGCCGTCAATCTCTGGCGAATATCCAATCCATACAGCTTCACGGCGCTCGGATCTGCAATGGCCTTGCCGGTGCATGCTTATAAAGCCATAGGTGGCATGAGCCCGAAAAAAAGCGGTGAAGATTTTTATTTTCTCCAAAAGTTGAGAAAATATGGCCTTCTTCTGACATGGAATGAGGAAAAAGTTTATCCTGCAGCCCGTTTCTCCGACAGGGTGTTTTTCGGTACCGGGCCGGCCATGATCAAAGGGGCTGCCGGTGACTGGGAAAGTTATCCGGTTTACCATCATACGCTATTTGATAAAGTGCATGAAACCTATAAGGCATTTCCGGCATTATTCCTTGAAGATGTTCCTGTTCCAATGGATCGTTTTTTTACTGATGCTTTAAAACAGGACAATATCTGGGATCCTTTGCGGAAAAATGCAAAAACCCCGGAACAGTTTCTGCGGGCATGCAGCGAAAAAGTAGACGGCCTGAGAATATTGCAATATCTGAAGCATGCACAAAAAGAAACCGGATGCACGAATGAGGAATGCCTGATGGGACTTTTCCAGGAACATCATACGGATGTTTTGCGGGATCTTGATTTTTTAAGGCCTGGTTTTCACTTTGAATCGGCTTCCGTATTGGAACTGGACCTGGTCAGGAATGCCATGCTAAGTATCGAGGATAAGTATCAAAAAGAAAATCATTTAAAGACATGAGCGAACTGATCACAATTCTTGGACCAACGGCAACAGGAAAGACAAGCCTGGCTGCAGCAGTAGCGATCCGCATTGGCGCCGAAGTGATCAGTGCCGACTCCCGGCAGGTATACAGGGGAATGGATATGGGTACGGGAAAAGACCTGGAGGATTATATTGTCGAAGGGAAAAAGGTCCCCTATCATCTGATCGATATTGCAGATCCCGGAGAGGAATACAATGTATATTCTTTCCAGGGTGATTTTTTGAACGCATACCAGGATATTATTGATAGGGACATGAAAGCAATCATGTGTGGCGGGACCGGAATGTACCTGGAGTCGGTTTTGCTGGCCTATGAACTGATTGAAACTCCGGTAGATAAGGAATTGAGACAAGAGTTAGAAAACTTTGAGACCGAAGAGCTAATCAATAGGTTATTGGCACTGCGAGATATTCACAATGTTACAGATACCAGTGACCGTAAACGCCTGATCAGGGCCATAGAAATTGAAGAGGGCAAAGGGCATATGGCAAGAGGTATATGGCCAAAGGGAAAAGGTAAAATGGAATTTCCGGACTTAAAGCATCATGTGTTTGGAATTTCATTACCACGGGAGGAGGTTAGAAAGAGGATTACACAACGATTAAAGCAACGCCTTGATGAGGGCATGGTGGATGAAGTTAAGAATTTGCTGGACTCGGGAGTATCAGCGGAACAACTTGAATTCTATGGACTGGAATATAAGTACCTGACCCAATATGTGAGGGGGAAAATCGATTATAATGAGATGTTCCAAAAACTGAATACAGCCATTCACCAGTTTGCAAAACGGCAGATGACCTGGTTCAGAAGGATGGAGAAGAGAGGGGTTCCTATAAGGTGGGTTGATGGAACACTATCCCTCGAAGACAAGATACGGGAGTTTCGGGTTCCGGGAAATAGACTTAGAGAATCAGAGAATTAGAGGATCAGAGGATTAGAGGATCAGAGGATCAGAGGATCAGAGGATCAGAGGATATTTCAAGGTGGGAAAGGGTTGATTCCGAGATATTTTGGTTCCTGAATATTAACACTGGGGCCTCTTTAACC
>JABMQZ010000083.1 GCA_013202965.1 Bacteroidota bacterium
GGGGTACTTATTAATACCAATAAATTGATTTTGTACCCATTATTAATAAATTTCATTCACACGCTCTTTTCTCCCTTCTCCTTGAGGAGAAGGGCCGGGGATGAGGTGCCTGAAGATAGATGATTTTACCCTACTACGAAGCAGTATCCTTAATTAAAGATAACTTGAAAAGAGGACTTTAAAGACAAAAGCTTATTTGTCAGGGTTTCAGGCAATTAAATGAAGTGTTATATCACAGCACCTCAACCCCAACCCCTTCTCCTCAAGGAGAAGGGGCTTTTGGAGGTATCTGCAATTGTTATTGAAAAAGCTGAGCTTTTACATAATTCATATTCCGCTTCACCTTAAAATTATCTCCTGTAATGATAGGAGGGTACTTATTAATACCAATAAATTGATTTTGTACCCATTTTTAATTAATTTCATTCACACGCTCTTTCTCCCTTCTCCTTGAGGAGAAGGGCCGGGGATGAGGTGCTTAAAGATTGCAGATTGAAGATCGCAGAAGTATACTGGAGAAGGGCCGGGGATGAGGTGCCTGAAGATTGCAGATTGAAGAAGTTTATTGCAGAAGGGCAGAGATGAGGCTTTTGGAGAAACTTGTTAGAATTAAGTAGGCGGGTATAAATTGAGATAAGGAACCCTCGCACTTTCACTAAGTCTCTAAGTCCCTAAGTCTCTATGTCTCTAAGTCCCTCAGTCACTAAGTCTCTCCTTCATAAATACCGTAACCGGAAAATGATCAGATAAATGAATTCCTGGAACCCTGAAATCGTAGGATTGGAAATCAGGAGAGTAAAGGATAAAGTCTATTCTCACAGGTAGCTTACCGGTAAAGGTATTGCCAAATCCGTGTCCGCTATGAATAAATGCATCTTCAAGTCCGGAGGAGATTTTATGATAGGCATAGGACAGGGGAGTGTCATTGAAATCTCCGCAGATAATAACAGGATAAGGGCATTCGGCCAGGCTTGCTTCGACGACACTGGTTTGTTTTGCCCGGATCAGGTAAGCATTATGCAATTTTCTAAGAATACTCTTGGATCCTTCTCCCAGGGCTTCTTTTTCGGCCTGGCCTGTGGTAACATCTTCCACAAACTGGTAATCTTCGTTCCTGAACCGAATAGATTCCAGGTGCAGGTTGTATAATCTGAATGTATCAGTAGCATGTATAAGGTCCGTATGTATGCCAAAGGTGCGTGTGTCACCGGGAATGGATAATATGCCTGAATGAAGTATGGGAAACCTGCTCAGGATGACCATCGCATCGACCTGGTAGGTATTTTCAGGATTATAATTTTCATAATAGCAATAGGGATAACGGGTCAGTTCTTTCATCTCCTCAAAAACCTTCGTGAAACCCCTGTCTCTGGCAGAAAATTCCTGGATACATGCAATATCAGCAAATTGTGAATCGATAAAGCTGAATATCTCACTACGGATACCTGACTGCTCAATACCTGTATTGCTATGCGCCATGTTCTGAACATTGTAGCTTAAGACTTTAAAAACTGCAGTATCCTGCGGCGACTCTCTTCCGGGGAACAGCTGCACATGACTAATCAAAGGATTATAACCTATCAGAATCACGATCATGGACAGGAATAAGAATCTGCTTCCCCTGATCAGCCAGAATAAGAAGAAAGCAAGATTCAGCAAAAAGAAAATAGGGTATGCCAGCCCCAGAAACGCAAAGACAGTCGTTATTTCCGGATTTACGTAGCTGGCAAGGTATGCTGCAAGAAGGGAAAAGGCACAAAAAATGTTGAGCAACCAAAATAGTTTGCCAATCAATCCAGTTTTTCTTTTTGATCCCCCCATCATCATAATTTAGTTCAATTCTATTTTCGTATTGTCATTTTCAGGTGAGAAACTGCATTTCCTGCAGACATTTTCAGGTAATAAATTCCGGAACTTAAATTGCCTGAATTCCAGTTTATCTGATGTTTGCCGGATTTTAATACATCGTTTACAGGAACAGCAAGCAATTGTCCGGAGATGGAGAAAATCTCTATCCTGGTTTGCATTTTCTCCTGCAGATCAAAATGAATTGTCGTATGTCCCGAAAAGGGGTTCGGGTAGTTCTGATATAAAGAGAATGCTTCGTTAACAATTTTGTGATCATTTATGGATTGCGAAATATCAACAACGGCTGTATATATTTCCTGCTTATAATTTCCTTCTCTGTCATCGGTCCATACGGGTACGATCTTTCCATCATAGGCATCTATCCCGATATAATCACCAAACCTGACATTGCTGTTAGGCGTGCTTCCATTAAAAGTTTCATTGCTTAATCTGATGTTGGTCCAGGAATTACCTTCATCAACAGAATATGCCAGATAGGCATTCATTTCGAACGGACCTTCCCGTTCATCGTAATATATCACTGCGATCCTGCCATTATCATCGCACTGTATGGCAGGCCAGTATTGCTGGTTAAATGCCACATCGTTCACCATAATTGGCTGAGGTAACCATGAGTCACCCTTGTCAGTAGAACGCTGGAACCAAATATCATCTGTTCCGTTACGCCTGTCAGCCCAGACAACATATATATTGCCCCTTGAAAGATTATCTGAATAATCAGCACAAATAAATGGAAATGTGGTATTGACCTGGGAAGAATATGTGCTGATATAAGTATCAGTCCCAAAGTTATCTCCCCCGTCGAGGGAACGGTCAAACTTCAGTCCGTTATCCCACCAGACAACATATACTTCCCCCTCTGTACCTGTTGCTACGTTTGCTCCCTGGCCCCAGTATCCATCACCGACTTCCACGGTAGGGCCCCAATTGGTACCTCCCACATCTGATTTCCTGAATTTGATTTTCGGGACCGGCCCAAAACTTCTCCATACGATCATGACCTGGTCATAGGTAGCATTGCTCTCAACCGGATCGCAGAAGATCCATTCCTTGTCTTCTCCCTGCGAGCCACTCCCCGGGACTGCAGTGGCATGGAGCGCAAATGTTTCGCCATTATCAGTTGATTTATATAATAGCATTTCCCTGTTATAATTCGTGACAGGCTGCCGTGAGGTGCTGCTGAGGTAAAAGTGTCCTGAAGCATCACTGCTAAGCACCGGATCACTTTGAGAAATATGGTTTGGCAATGGATCGGGGAGGAGTTGGCTTTCAGACCATGTGATCCCTCCATCATGCGAGAAGGAATACCCTATTCTGCGTACGACATTAGGTTCTTGCCAGCCCAGGCGAAAATCCCGCCAAGCTGCAACAACGATATTTGGGTCGGCACGGCTGATCCTCACAGTTGGCTCGTTTTGTGGTGCCGATTCAGATGAGATGTTATAGTCAACAAATATGGGATTATCGAGAAAATTCTTCACAGGATATACGCCATGATGGTCAAGTTCAAAGGCGTGTAACTCATTTTCCTGCGTGAATGAATTTCCAATTACCAGGAAAAAAAGCATCAATACAAGTATAGTCTTTTTCATTTCATCTTATTTTTTATTGCTACTGTTGAACAAGAGTTCTTTTTCTTCTTTACTCAGGCTATCGTAGCCTGAGCGCGATATTTTATCGAGTATCTCATCGATGCGTTTCTGTTTATCCGCGCGATTTCTATTGTATGCCGCGTCAGATGCAGGCCTTTTATGCTTTGCTTTATTAGGTTTACTTTTTTTATAGGTGAATTTTACCGTTCTTCCCCTACTTCCAAAGTGTGGGAAAAGCTTGCTTATATCCTTTCCTTTGCGAAGGTAGTAAACATAGATGAATCCATAAATGGCACCGCCAATATGTGCAATATGCCCTCCGGCATTTCCATGTCGTATCATGAAGAAGTCGATAATGAATAATACCAGTGCCAGGTAAAAGATCTTCACCCTGCCGAAAAAGATAAGCGAGATGGTATAATTCGGCACATACAGAGAGATTGCAACCACAATGCCCATAACTGAAGCACTGGCTCCGAGTGCCCTGGCATTTGAAACATCCGCTTGAAATACCGGAAAAACATTATAAGCCAGCATATACAGCAATCCTCCGGCCAGTCCGCCAAGAAAATAAGTTGTGATCAGCTGCCTCTCATTGAGGTATTGTGTAAAGATCTTGCCAAACCAGTATAGCCATAACATATTAAATAGTATATGCCAGAAGCTGGTATGAAGAAACATGTAAGTGAACAAGGTCCATGGCCTGAGGAGAAGGGTATCCATGCTGGCCGGAAGTGCAAAATAATCCAGTATTGTCCACTCCATGACAATGTCTGAGCTATTAAAAGCCCAGGCAATTACAAATACGATCTGAATGAGTATCCATGCAACAACATTAATAATGATCAGTTTGGGCAGTATGCCGCTGCTTTTAAAAAACCTTTTCAGGTCTTTAAGTGGATTTGGCCGTTGCTGGTATTGGAATTGATTCATTATTCTGCTTGCTGCTAAACTTGTAAATTGTAAATTGTACATTGTAAATTGTACATTGTACATTGTAAATTATCAATATACTCCTTTCTTTTTCCAGTATTTAATAAGGAAAAAGCCAAATAGCATGCCACCGAGGTGGGCAAAGTGGGCGACTCCGTCCTGTGTTCCGGTCACCCCGAAATATAATTCAGCCACCCCATAAAAGATTACAAAGAATTTAGCTTTTACCGGAATGGCAAAAAATACATAGATCAGGGAATTGGGAAACATCATGCCGAATGCAAGAAGGATACCAAAAACGGCTCCTGATGCCCCTACTGTTGGCGTGTTGATAATATTGTAAAGCATTCCCATGCTATCAAATGTTTCCTGGGTGATTTTACCTTTATAGCTAAAACCGGGGCCTGCATAGTTGTATACATAATCTATTAACTCCGGAGTCAGGACTGATTCAAGGGATTGAACACGTATAAATGCCACCAGGACCTGGACCAGTCCGGCACCGATCCCTGTGATCATATAAAAGGTGAGGAAGCGTTTCGGCCCCCAGACATTTTCAAGGACGGTTCCAAACATCCACAGGGCAAACATATTGAACAGGAGGTGGGTGAAACCTCCATGCATGAACATATAAGATACAAATTGCCATGAGGCGAAATTCGGGGAAGCGAAATAATGCAAGCCCAGTATTCTGTACAAATCTACCTTCTCCTGGAACATCACTGTGAGAAACAGCAAAAGTGCGTTGATGATGATCAGGTTTAAGACTACAGGGGGCATGCCCATAAAACCTCTTCTCCCGTATGATTGGTTCCTATTCATGCTTTTGATTATTTTAATAATTTTTCCAGTTCCTCTTCACTTATCTTGCCGATGATCTTCTTCCCGGAGGGTGATGTTTCCGGCATGCTGCTACTGAAAAGGCTGCTGATCAAGGCTTCCATTTCTTCAGAGCCCATAATCTTCCCTGCTTTTACTGCCAGGTTGAAAGCCATGGATTTTGCCAGGTTTGTCCTGATATCCTGGTTCAGGTCGACAAGATTTTTTTTGTAATTGTCCAGTAGCTTATCCAACAACTCCTTAATATTTTTGTTCACCGAATCCGTCGGTACCCCGGAAATCACAAAAGTGTTCTTGCCCAGTTCATTGATGTTGAACCCCAGCAGTTCAAGATCAGGTTTTAGATCACGAATGATCTCTGCATCGCTGTGAGGGAAACTCAATTGCTGGGGAAAGAGTTCCTGCTGACTGGAGGCAGTTCCGGATTCCATCTGTGCAAGAAAGCGGTCATACAAAACACGCTCATGTGCTCTCCGCTGGTCAATGACCATGATCCCGGCAGTGGTGCGGGTAATAATAAAACGTCCGGCAAACTGGAATATCGCAGATGCCACTTTTGTTTCTTCTTCAGGTTTGAACAAGTGGCCTGAGTGAACGCTTTCTTCATCCCTCCTTGCCTGAACCGATCCTGTATCATATAACATTTCCCAGTTTTCCTTATTGCTTTTTTCCCTTTGTGACTCCTGCTTTTTTCCAGGCATGATCTCACCCTTATCAAAAGGATTGTATTCGGAAGGCTGTGTGTCGAAAGGATTTGCTGTTGGGATATGGTTTCCGGTAGGAAGAAAATCAATGCTTTGTTCTACATCAAAATCAATGGCCGGTGTAATGTTGAATTTACCCAGGGCTTGTCGAACAGCAGACTTAAGTATGGCATATATATGTTGCTGGTCCTGAAAGTTAACTTCCGTTTTGGTCGGATGAATGTTTATATCAATCTTTTCCGGATCCGTTTCAAGATATATAAAGTATGAAGGATAGGTGTCGGCAGGTAATATTTCCCTGAATGCATTGTCAACGGAATGATGCAGGTACGGATGTTTGATAAATCTGCCATTAACGAAAAAATATTGTTCTCCCCTGGTTTTTCGTGCAAATTCTGGCTTGCCGATAAATCCGCTGAGATTGGTAATGCTTGATTTCAACTCAATAGGGACCAGCCTTTCTCTGTAATTATTTCCGTATATGGCAACAATTCTTTCTTTTAGTCCGGATTTTTTAAGCTGGTAAATAATTTTGTTGTTTGTTTGCAGACTGAAGGCGATGTCTGTATATACCAGTGCAATTCTCAGGAATTCTTCAGTAATATGCCGCAACTCTGAAGTATTGGATTTCAGGAAGTTCCTTCTTGCAGGCACATTGAAAAATAGATTTTTTACTGCAATACTGGTGCCGGCGGCAGTTGTACATGCTGATTGGTCAATGACTTTCGACCCTTCAATCCTGATACAGCTTCCGAGTTCATCCTCCAACCTCATCGTTTTTAATTCAAGCTGGGATATAGCTGCTATGGAGGCCAGGGCTTCTCCCCGAAAACCAAGCGTTCTGATCGCAAACAGATCATTGGCTTCACTGATTTTGGATGTGGCATGCCTTTCGAAACTCATGCGTGCATCCGTAACAGACATCCCACAGCCGTTGTCGATGATCTGAATGAGGGTCTTGCCTGCATCTTTCACGAGCACCTGAATATTATCGGCTCCTGCATCCACAGCATTCTCCAGCAATTCTTTTACTGCTGAAGATGGCCTTTGAATGACCTCTCCGGCAGCAATCTGATTTGCCACAGAGTCGGGCAGAAGTTTGATGATATCAGGCATTATTCTGTAAAAAATCTAACGAGATTATTGATGAACCCTGTAAAGAAGATAAAGTAAATCCCGAAAAATATGACCAGCGCATAGATGAAGATCTTTATCCATTTATTTGATTGCCCTGCATCATTGGAGGTATGCCTGCGCTTCCAGCGTAATCCCATTTGACTTCTCAGGTCTTCCTGCATCTCCTTAACCGACCTGTCATTACCGGAATACCCTTCCAGATCACGCTTTCTTTTTTCCAGCGCTTCTGCCTCCGGATCCCAGTAACGGGGCTTATAGTGGAAACGCTTGTGTGTCGGTCGTTTAAAGAATACAAATTTCATCAATCAATAATTAATTTCACTCCCAAATAATGATACTGGATACTAGATCCTAGATCATGGATGTTAGGGTGTTAGGTGACGGGTTATGGACTTAGGAAAAACTTCTTCTATCTTCTATCGCCTTCTTCCTTCTTCCTTTTTCCTTTTGCCATTTTCCTTATGCCATATGCCCTTTGCCTTCTTCCCTACGCTTTAGCCAGCACCGTAAACCTCTGCTTAGCAAAATAGAAGGCTCCGAAAAACAAGCTGGTGTAAAATAATCCGCCAAATACTTCATTCATAAAGAATGAAAGGCCATAGGAGCCATCGTTAAAAAATACAAGCCCTGCGGTATAGCATTGCATAAGGCCTGCAAAGTTAGCCGCATAAAGATGAGGACTGCTCAGCCAGGCTGCAAAATTGGTGATCAGGAAGAAAATAACAGAAGAGGTCAGCGAGGCAGCCAATATGGTTTTGGCCTTAAGTCTTTTCCTGATAAATAGTCCAAGGGTCACGGTAATGGCAAAAGCAATGTAAACGGCGGCCATGCTACTATGGAACCCGATCAGCAGGTCGCTGAGCAACATTGCAGCTATGGGAATTGCAAATGCAAGATACTTTCTACTCATATAAGCCCCGCCGAACAAGGCCATTGCGGCAATGGGCGTAAAGTTAGGCCAATGGGGGATAAGACGCATAAATGCACCGGCAATGATAATACCGGCCAAAACGGCAAAACGAGTATTAAAGATTTTATTATTCATAAACATTGTGTTATTTTATAGGGAACAAAAATATAAAAATGATTTAAATTTCTCCTGAAAGATATTATTAATTAGAACACGAAATTAGTAAATTTGTTTATTCATTTAGCTGCTTTCATTATGAAAAAGATGTATTCAATATTATCACTCCTTTTGATAATCATATTAACTTCCTGCAACACAATGAAGAAAAAGGCCGATCTGATCATTTATAATGCAAAAGTATATACTGTTGATGATCATTTTTCGATTGCCGACTGTGTGATTATTAAAGAGGGGAAAATTATGGCGGTTGGAAAGGCGGAAGAGCTGTTGTCTGCCTATGAAACTGATGATATGCTTGATGCTGAAGGCTCTTACGTGTACCCGGGCTTCCATGATGCCCATTGCCACTTCCTTAGCTATGGTCTGGGTAAGTTGCAGCGTGCCGATCTCACAGGAACATCATCTTTTGATGAAGTGCTGGAGCTGGTCAAAGCCCATGCAGAAAAAAATAAGTCGGAATGGGTAGAAGGAAGGGGATGGGATCAGAATGACTGGGAGCTAAAGAAATTTCCCGATCGTGCAGAACTTGACAGGCTTTTTCCTGCACGTCCGGTGGTTTTGACCCGTATTGACGGACATGCATCACTCGTGAATGGCGAAGCACTGAGAATGGCCGGTATTACGGCAAAAACAGTAGTAACAGGAGGTGAAGTGATGGTGGTGAACGGGAGACCCAGCGGTATCCTTATTGATAATGCCATGGAACTGATCACCAATGCGATCCCCGAAAATAATGAGGAAATACAGATAGCTGCATTATTGGCAGCCCAGAAGGATTGTTTTGCAGTTGGATTAAGCTCAGTTACAGATGCGGGCATGAAAGTATCCGTGATCAAACTCATTGATTCATTGCAGAAAAATGGGATCATGAAGATCAGGGTCAATGCCATGCTAAGCACCATGGATAGCACGTACCTGGATTTCATGCGTGAGGGGGTATATAAAAGCGACCGCCTGCATGTTAATTCCGTAAAACTCTATACTGATGGTGCGTTGGGCTCGCGTGGAGCATGCATGCTGGAGCCGTATTCAGATGATCCCGGGAACTATGGCCTGATCATGTATACTGAAAGTTATTACAGGGAAGTCATAGAAAATGCCATGAAATATAATTACCAGGTCAACACCCATGCCATTGGAGATTCTGGAAACAGATTAATACTGGATCTTTACGCCGAATACCTTGGTGGGCCAAATGACAAACGCTGGCGTGTTGAGCATGCGCAGATCATTCACGAAGATGATTTTAAGAAATTTGCTAAATTCAACATCATCCCATCCATACAATCAACACATGCCACCTCGGATATGTACTGGGCAGAAGATAGGGTGGGGGCTGAAAGGATGAAAGGGGCCTATGCCAGCAAAAGACTGCTGGACATGAATGGCTGGCTTCCCAATGGCACTGATTTTCCTATTGAAAAGATCAGTCCGATTCTTACTTTTTATGCCGCCGTAGCAAGGAAAGACCTGGATGGCTATCCTGAAAACGCTTTCATCCCTGGGATGCCCTACAGAGGGAAGAGGCCCTGCGTTCGATCACCATATGGGCAGCAAAAGGCAGCTTTGAAGAAGATGAAAAAGGCAGTCTTGAGGCAGGAAAAGTTGCCGATATTGTAATATTGGACAAAGACATTATGAAGATAGATGAAAAGGAAATACCGGGAGTGAATGTGCTGTATACTTTTGTGGGCGGTGAAAAGGTGTATTAGATGGTGTTGGGTTGGAAACTTCTTCTATCATCTATCTCCTTCGAAAATCCCCTTCGAAAATCAACCTTATAGATTAACGCTGAACTCAGAATAATTTTTTACCACAAAGGACACAAAAGGTTTTCACGAAGTTACCAAAGGACTTAGTGCCAGTCCCAAGTGCAAGCCTGTCCTCTGCTTCGTTGTTCGTTCTTCGTTGCTCGTTCTTCGTTGCTCGTTGTTCGTTCTTCATAAAGGTAGCTGGATGAGATTGAAAGAAGGAAGAAGGCGACAGATGATAGAAGAAGTTTCCATCACCCAACAACTTGTCCTGAGCTTGCCGAAGGGCCCAACACTATAGTACCCCATAC
>JABMQZ010000084.1 GCA_013202965.1 Bacteroidota bacterium
AATATAAAATAAATATTTAGATTTACAAATTAATAAAAAAATCTTTGAAATTGATTATCCTCGGGGCAAGCCCACGAGGCATTAACCCAATTTCATTCCGCCAAAGCGGAACCAGATTTTTATAATACCCCTATGTCCCGCTAAGGCGGTACATCTCCCCTGAAAATCAGGGGAGATTATTAGGAAACCTCGTGGCAAGCCACGAGGAATTATTAAATTAAAAATACGACAAATTATCATGTATTTTGTAAATTTATGCAATATTCTCGGCGACAGTTCGTCTGTATACAGTATCAATCGCCCTCACTTTTGCTTAGTTCAACAGCTAATTGAAAGAATTTATGATAATTAGGATGAATTTTCATTCAATGAGATTATTGTCAATCATGCTCATAATCACCTGCTATTTTTCATCGCAGGCTTACGCAAAGGCAGAGGGGGATGAAGGCGATAAAGCCAGATGTACGATCAGCGGGCATGTGAAAGACAGTGAAAGCGGGGAAGACCTGATCGGTGCTACCATCTATATCAGTGAGTTGAAATCAGGCACTGTTACCAACACTTACGGATATTACTCCCTCAAGCTGGATGAGGGCACCTACACCATCACATTTTCCTATATCGGGTATGCATCCTCCGTACACAAAATTGAGCTACGGGAAGATATCACGCTTAATATTGAGCTGACACCAAAAGGAGAACAACTCAGGGAAGTAGAGATCACTGAAGATGCTCCTGACAAGAATGTAAAAGAGGCGGAAATGAGCGTCCTTAAGCTTGACTCAAAAACCATCCGGCAAATTCCATCACTTATGGGTGAGGTGGATATTATCAAGGCCATATTGCTTTTGCCCGGTGTGCAATCTGCTGCAGAAGGCTCATCAGGCTTTAGTGTCCGGGGCGGCTCACCCGATCAGAACCTTATCCTTCTTGATGAAGCCACTGTATACAATGCAGGACATTTGCTTGGGTTTTTCTCGGTTTTTAATAATGATGCCATCAAAGACGTGACGCTCTACAAGGGAGATATTCCGGCGAGGTATGGCGGCAGGCTGGCTTCAGTGCTGGATGTCAGGATGAAGGACGGAAACACAAAAAAGTTTTCAGCCACCGGTGGTATCGGGATCATCGCCAGCCGGCTGACGCTTGAAGGCCCGATCATCAAGGACAGGACGGCCTTCATAGTATCCGGAAGGAGAACCTATGCAGACATCTTTCTCTTCCTTTCTTCCGAGAAAAACATGCACAACAACAAACTTTATTTTTATGATTTCAATGCCAAGGTCAACCATGTGATCAATGAAAACAACAGAATCTATCTTTCCGGATATTTTGGCAGGGATGTGTTCAAGAACGATTTTGCAGGGATGAAGCTGGGTAACCAAACAGCAACACTGCGCTGGAACCATCTTTTCTCAAAAGAGCTATTCGCGAATTTCTCCTTTATTTACAGCAAGTACAAATATGGCCTTGGTTCCGCATCCGATGACGAAGCCAATTCTTTTGAATGGGATTCAGACATGGAAGACCTGGGACTGAAAGCTGACCTGATATATTATATGCACGAAAGAAACACAATACGATTCGGATTCTTCTCCATCCACCACACCTTCAACCCTGGTATTGCAAAAGGCAAAGGTGACAATTCCCTGTTTGATGAGTGGATCGTCCCGAAAAACCATGCTTTAGAATCTGCAGTTTATGTCAGCAATGAACATAAAGTGGGTGCACGGCTGATCCTGAAATACGGATTACGGCTATCAACATTCTCCAGCGTAGGGCCAGGAACAGTTTATAACTTCGATGAAGACTTTGAGAAAATCGACTCTACAGTCTATGCTAAGGGAAACATCTATAAAACCTATTGGGGTCTCGAGCCCCGCATCGGGCTTAACTATTTATTAACTGAATCTTCATCCATAAAAGCAAGCTATGCCAGGACAAAGCAGTACATTCAGCTGGCACAGAATTCAACAGCAGGAACCCCACTCGACCTCTGGTTTCCGGCCAGCCCGAATGTAAAACCACAGATCTCCGACCAATTTGCAGTCGGATATTTCAGGAATTTCAAAAACAACCTCATAGAAACTTCGGTGGAAACTTATTATAAATCAATGCAAAACTCCATCGACTTTAAAGACCATGCCGAACTGCTGCTGAATAAAGAGCTTGAGGGTGAATTGCGCTTTGGAAATTCATGGTCATACGGGGTGGAGGGCATGCTTCGCCTGAACGGCTTGCCCCTGGTGAATGGGAAGATCAGCGGCTGGGTGAGCTATACCTGGTCACGGACCTGGAGGAAGTTCCCCGACATCAATAATGGTGTTAAATATTCGGCGCCCTACGACAGGCCGCATGATATTTCCGTGGTGGCCAACTGGGATATCTCACCACGGTGGACCGTTGCCGCCAACTGGGTATATGCCACAGGGCAACCGGTTACCTTTCCCACTGGAAGGGCTGTGATCGGGGGAGTGATCCTGCCCATCTATTCCGACAGGAATGCTTATCGTATGGAAGACTATCACAGGCTGGATGTTTCCGCAACCCTTCACGGAAAAGACAAGCCCGGCAAGAAATGGAAACATTCCTGGACACTGGCGATATACAATGCCTACAACAGGCACAACACCTGGGCCATCAACTTTGTCCAGGAGAAAGCCAGCCCGGGAGACCCCCAGCAGGGCTATGAAACCTATGCAGAAAAAACATACCTCTTCGGTATCATCCCGTCGATCACCTTTAACTTTAAATTTTAGTTTTTACGAAGATGAAAACAATGAGATATAAAATACCGAAATTCATTGCAGTGCTGAGCGTAATCATTATTGCCGCGGCCTCATGCACAGAGCGCATCGATGTAGAACTGGATGACACGTACAGCAGACTGGTAGTGGACGGCCAGATCACCTCTGATGACAGCTGCAGGCATGCTATCATCCTGACCGAATCCAGCAGTTACTTTTACAACCAGCCACCACCGGCTGTCAGCAATGCCGATGTACAGGTGACAGATGATGAAGGCAACGTCAGTTTGCTGTCGGAAGAGAGCCCGGGAGTTTATCTTCTGCCGGAAGGTTTTAAAGCCATGATCGGTGTTACTTACACCCTTGATATTCAGCTGGCAAAAGAAATTGACGGACAAACGCATTATACTGCTTCTTCTGTTACGCCTTCCATCGGGGATACTGCATATATCGGATTAAAATACCAACCCGACTGGGGCAAGGACGGATATTATGTGGTGCAGTGCTATTATTGGGATCCGCCGGAGGCGAATTTCTATATATTCAACATCTATAAAAACGACACCCTACTTACCGATACCATCAGCAAAAAGCAGGTGGTGGATGACCGCTTTTACAATGGTGGGTTTACCAATGGCATAGGTGTTGGCTACCTCAACCAGTCGAAGAAAAGCGAAAAACTCAGGCCGGGGGATGTGATCACCTTTCAGGCATGCAGTGTCACTGAAGGCTACGCCAACTTCATAATAGCAGTACAGGTAGAAGTAAGTTTCAGCACCCCCCTCTTCAGCGGCCCGCCGGCTAACGTAGTTGGCAATCTTAGTGGCGGAGCCATTGGATATTTTACGACTTATTCGGTCCTTTATGCGAAAACCGTGTTTGAATAAGAAGACAGAAGACAGTAGTCAGAAGACAGCAGTCAGGATAGTGTTGATGTGAGGAGACTACGGGACAGCCACCAGCTTGCCCGACCGTAGCGTAGCGAAGGCGGGTAACCAGCAACTGCTAAATAAAAGTGCATAACTTTCATATTCACCATACAACAATAAAGAAACTTTCTTCGTTGATCTTGTACCTAAACAAAATCGTTCTTCCATGCTTGATTACACAAAACTGATCCTCAGAAAAGTAAGCTTCAGCAGGGAACTCTTCGGGAAAGAGTTGAAAAAGTCCATTAAATGGCTGAAGAAAGATGAAATCCTCCTCCTCCAGACCTGGTGCGTCATTAGCTTCGGTGACATATATGGAGATGTGATCCAGGAGACGTTTAAGCAGATGATGTAGATCAGAAGTCAGAAGTCAGTAGTCAGTAGTCAGAATCCAGCAGTCAGAATCCATTTCATTTTTTTAATTGATTTATTTATTCGTTCCGCCTATGCTGGGATATTTTAAATCGCACTTTAGCGCGTAGCGGTTACAAATTTGTAGCAACGAAACAAAAAATAAATTTTACCCCGTAGGGGTTTCGTTAAAGATCAGTATGTCAGGTATGGTTCAGAGTTCGAAGTTAGGAGTTGCGTTAATTCAAGATTTCGGAATTGAGATTTTTTTACCACAAAGTTGCACTAAGGATTTCACAAAGTTTCACAAAGAAAAATCTAAAACTCGTTTCTCTTTATTTAAAGTCTTCACCTCGAGAAAAATGCAGGCTCGGGACTCATGCCGATGCAACCATTGTCTCTTTATATTTGTCTTACAGATATATAAGATCAATAGTGATGAGGAAAACCTGTACCACTTTCTCTATTTTTTTGCTATTCATAGTCTTTTGTTTTCAAGTATTGGAATCCAACGGACAAAGTACTTCCAGGAAAGTTGCATATTATGATATCTGCCCGGCTCTATCGATTAATGGATCCAATAAATCATCATCTGAATTAAAAAGCCTTTCCACCAATATTTTTGAGAAGAAAAGTCCTGCATATATTTTTCTAAATGACAGTCTGCCCCCACCCAGGAACTTAGATGGGTACACACAGGATGTTGCAGTCAGACTCTGGTGGGAAGTACCACTTTTGCCGGATACGACAAAAAGTTTTCCCGGATCAGATCATCACGGGGACCCTGATCAAATAAGTGCTTATAACAAGAAAATAAGGACTGTGAATGTTTCAGAATATCGAATAAGGGATACCTGGGACCTGCAAATGGTATTTCCCTGCGGAGATGGATCAGGAGAGGCAGGGATTGAATCTGATGGCAACTATGTATATACGACAAAATGGAACAGCGGTAACGGAACCTTTTTCCAGTATGAAATGGACGGGACATTCAACGGGCCATTCACAGTACCCGGATGTCAGGATGTAAGAGACCTTGCATACAATGATGTTGACGGACTGTTCTACGGTTCAAATGCAGGCACCTCTGTTTGGGGCATGAATTTCACTGATATGACAGTGGACAACACCATCAGTGCTCCGACAGCCTGTCGTGCGATTGCGTACGATAATGCAGAAGTAGGCTTCTGGGCTAATAACTGGGATACCGACATTACGCTCTTTAACATGTCAGGTGCGTTTGTCAGCAGCTTCCCGGTAGTTGGCCTCGGCAGCTTCTACGGGTTTGCTTATGATCAATGGACAGACAGCTCCAATCCTTACCTCTGGGGGTTCAGCCAGGATGCCAGTGGAGCTGAGCTGGTACAGATGGACCTGAATGCCGGTGGTGCTCAGATCTTCAATATGCCTGTAGGTCCGATCGTTGGTGGTGCTGAAATTTCCGGTGGCCTGTATACACACTGTGGTGCTTATGAAGATAATCGGGTAACAATTGGAGGCATCCGTCAGAATGATGTGATTTTTGCCCTCGAACTGACATCATGTACAGGCGGAGGTGGCGGCTATTATGTACCGGATAACCTACTGGGATATAATCTATACAGAAATGATGATTTCCTGGATTATATCGAATACGACGGGAACGATACTACCTTCCACTGGGATTTCCTTACCCCATATCCACCAGGTATGTTTTGTTATACAGTTACTGCTTTATATGACCTCACACCACAGGGGATGCCAGGAGATACAGGTGAATCCGTCCATGAAGGACCCATTTGTTTTTGGTGTGGCATTGAATTTATCCTGCCATTTGTTGAAGATTGGAACGCAGGATCCTTTGATCCAAACCTATGGACTGCCGACAGTAATTGGTTTATTAACGGTCAATTTGGTAATCCAGAGCCCACTGCCCAATTTACAGGGAGTATAATTGATACAAATTATCACAGTAGTCTGATATCATACTGGATAAACTGTAAATATCATCCTGGTACTCAGGATATATATATTGATGGTGATTTCTGGCTGGAATTTGACCTCAAGTTGGATGATAACAGCATGAGTGGAAATGAATTCCTGACTGTACAATTAACCGACAGCATTGAGTGGCAAACGATCACCGAATTTTCAAATGAAGGAGGGAGCTTCGACTGGCAGTTCTATAAAATAAATATCACTGATCTGGCAAAGGGAAATTATATCCGGATTGGATTTGTGGCAGAAGGCCAGAATGCTACTGATATCAACTCCTGGTATATTGACAATATCATGGTTTACCGGCAATGCAATCCACCCCTTGACCTTCAATGGCTGGTGTTTGACGAAAGCATGGCCTGGAGCCCTCCCCTGCCGCATACTTCCGATCATAGCGATATATCCCGTGAATTGTTGGGTTATAATGTTTATGAAATATCACAATTCCTGGAATTTACAACTGATACTTTCTATGTCCTGGAGCAATCCTATGGCTACGGCCCTTATTATGTAACTGCTGTTTATGAAGATTGTGAGACTGCTTCAAACCCGATCTATGGCCCGACAGAGATTGATGAAAACATAACAATTACAGATATCAAAATCTTCCCGAATCCTGCAAAAGACAGGATCAGCATTCGTTCGGATAAAGTAATCAGCAGAATACAATTGATCAAATCGGATGGAGTGCTTATACTTGACAGGAATTTTCAAAATAGCCTCGTGTCATTGCCCTTAGACAACTATCCTTCCGGAATATACCTCGTAAAAATATATCAGGATAATACTGTTATCAGCAGAAAGCTTTTACTGGAAAAATAAAACTGATATTTGTTGCACCCCTATGGGACGGGAAATCAGAAATTAGATACATTGTTGTCCGGTTAAAAAGATGAATTGCTTAT
>JABMQZ010000085.1 GCA_013202965.1 Bacteroidota bacterium
AGTAAAGGCTTGGGAACAGCACAGAAATAATAAAAAAGCTAAAATTAATTGGCAATTTAAAACAGATGACGCTCGGATTAAACTAAAACGACTCTATCCGACAATATCGTCTTGACATGACACTAGGAGATTGGGAGACTAAGTGAATTAAGGATTAATGAAAATTGGGAACATAACATTTAAGGAGTATCCGTTGATTCTGGCACCTTTGGAGGATGTCACGGATTTGCCTTTCCGCTTGATCTGCAAGCGCCTGGGAGCAGACCTGATGTATACCGAATTCATTTCTTCCGAAGGCCTGATCAGGGATGCCCGGAAAAGTGTGGTAAAACTCGAACTTGAAGATGAAGAACGTCCTGTTGGCATACAGATATTCGGCCATGATACAGACAGCATGATAAAGGCTACAAAGATTGCTGAGCAGGCCAATCCGGACCTGATCGATATCAACTTCGGCTGTCCTGTACGAAAAGTAACCTCGAAAGGAGCCGGGGCAGCCATGCTGTTGAATGTTCCAAAAATGATAGAGATCACAAAGGCGGTTGTAAAGGCTACCCGCCTTCCTGTTACAGTAAAAACCAGGCTGGGATGGGATGAAAACAGCAAAAATATAGTGGAAGTAGCCGAGCAACTTCAGGATACAGGCATTGCTGCACTCACCATCCATGCCCGTACGCGCGCTCAATTATACAGGGGTATAGCTGACTGGACCTTGATCGGTGAGGTAAAAAATAATCCACGCATCACGATTCCCATCATTGGCAACGGAGACATCGACGGTCCAGCCAAAGCCATGGAAATGAAAAACCGTCACGGTATTGATGGGATCATGATCGGAAGGGCTGCCATAGGAAACCCGTGGATATTCAGGGAAGTGAAACAGTATTTCAGGAATGGCAGCATCCCCCCTCCGGCTGATATTACTGAACGTGTTGGCATCTGCAAGGAGCACCTTGCACATTCAGTATCCTATAAAGGTGAACGCCGGGGTATGTTTGAAATGAGAAAACATTACAGCAATTATTTCAAGGGTTATCAGAATTTCAAAGCATTTAAGGTGAAATTGATGGGAACAGAAGAGGTGGAGGAGGTGATGGGGATTTTGGGGGAAGTTGAGGGTTATTATAAAGGGTAATTGCACGATGTAGCGATGGGCGATTTATGATGTACAAAGTTTTCTTGCCTTTGAACATCGGTAAATCGTGCAATCGGAAATCGTGAAATTTACCTTACTGAATCAGTTTCAATTCCTCATCAAACAAATCCATGATCTCCTTTCCCGGGGGCAGATGGCAGGGGTGAATGCCTACTGATGCGGCAGCAATCACATTTTCTTCCAGATCATCGATAAACATGGTTTCTTTGGGACTGAGCCCTCCGTATTCAAGAAGCATCCTGAAAATTTCAGGATCTGGCTTTCTTACACCCATCAGGTAGGAATACCAAGCCTTTTCAAAGAATGCATCCAGGCTGGGATAGTTAAATGTATCGGCAAAATATTTGTTGTAATAATTATAATGAATGGCATTGGTATTGCTCAGCAGGAACAGCCTGTACTTTGACTTGAGCTTTTCCATAAATGCGATCCGCTGTGCAGGTATATCAAGGATCATGGCGTTCCAGGCCTCATCGATTTCTTCATTGCTAAGCGGAAGCTGAAGGAAATCTCTGATAGCGTCCCTGAAATCTTCCGGACCGATGGCATCTGTTTCAAGATCATGATAGATATTATTGTCAAGCAGATGCTTGTGAAGCGCTTCAAGATGATGAATGCCTTTTTGCGCCAGCCTTTCACTGACTGCTTCAGGAGCGATGTTGATGATCACCTCCCCGAAATCGAAAATGATATTTTTGAGGTTTTGCATGAAATGTAAAAATACGACAAAAAGGACGTAGTTTCTCCCAGTGAAATGAAAGAATCTTTATCCGATGAAATGTATTTTCTTTTGGCCCAAATGTTGTAATTTTATGTGCTCATTTTCTATGAAGTTCTGGTTTAGAAAAGAGCAGTGACATCTTTTTCAGGAGATGCAAAGTGTCATTCTATACAATAATGATGATACTGAACCTTTAAAGCTGATTCATCTATGGAAAATAACATAAGGAATGTACGCCTGGCAAAACTAATGGAAAGGGAAAAAGAGCTAAATTGTCTTTACACCACTGAAAACCTGCTCATCAATGATAATACGCCCCTTGATGAGATTCTGAATGAACTTACAAAAACCATCCCTCCCGGATGGCAATATCCAACGGTTTGCGAATGCCGTTACAGACAAGGCCAGGCCGATAAAAATAAAAAACTAAATCAAGGGATATGCCTCTTTGTTTTTTTGCTTCCGACTTACACGGTAAACCGGAAAGATACCTAAAACTGATCGCTCAAATAAAAAAGGATAAGCCGGCTGTGGTATTGCTGGGAGGGGATCTTCTTCCCCATGGATTTGGAATAAAAACAGGCTATGATGATTTTTTCATGGATTTTCTGCTTTCAGGCTTTTTAAGCCTTAAAAAAAGTATGGGAAAAGACTACCCTCTGATCCTCCTCATTCTTGGCAATGATGATCCGAGGGTCAATGAAGAGGATTTCATCGAGGCCCAGAAATCCGGGGTCTGGATCTACCTGCATGAGAAGAAACACGAATTCAGGGGATTTACATTTTACGGTTATGCGTATATCCCACCAAGTCCTTTCAGGCTCAAAGACTGGGAAAGATATGATGTTTCGCGGTATGCCGACCCCGGGTGCATACATCCCACAGAAGGGTTTTTTACTGTTGAGCCAGAGGAGGACATTGAATACCAGACTATTCAGGCAGATCTGGAGAAATTAACAAGCCAGGATGATCTTTCAAAAGTTATTATGCTCTTTCATTCCCCGCCTTACGATACTCATCTTGACAGGGCCGCACTTGATGGTATGGTGATAGATCATGTACCGCTTGATATGCATGTTGGAAGTATTGCGATCAAACGATTTATTGAAGAGCGAAAACCCTTGATCACGCTTCATGGTCATATTCATGAATCAACACGGATCACAGGACACTGGCACGAAAACATTGGTGGAACCTTATCAGTGAATGCAGCCTGGGACGGGCCTGAACTTTCGCTGGTCATTTTTGATCCAGAGGAGCCGGACAAGATTGAAAGAAAACTAATTTGATATTTTTTACGATCATTCGAACTACAACACGCATTTCATTCCGGTCTTTTCCAAATAACCCACGCAGATATTGCATTGGTCACAGGGTGAGCGGTAATTCAGGTCATTTTTTATTTTCCGTATAAAGTCAGCTTCGGCGATCAGGGCGCGGCCGATGGCGATCATATCGAAACCGGCATCCATTACTTCCTCAACACCCTGAGCAGAGATCACCCCACCGACATATACCAGAGGCATGTCTGTACTCTTTCTTATCTGTTCTGCCAGTGGCAGGAAGAAGTTTTCAGAAAATTCATACTTCTTAATGATGAACCTTCCGAAAAAGCGCAGGGCAGTTTTCTGCAGGTAATTGGGTTCCGATTCCACCATCTCCTTCAGGGGAACCTCTCCCCTCATCAGGTAGAATGGGGTCAGGCTGGTGAAACCTCCGCTGAGTATCACGGCATCCACTCCGTGGCCTTTCAGCATATTTACCGTATCGATACAATCCTTAAGGGTGAAAGCATTATTGAAACCATCTTCCAGGTTGAGCTTGCATAAAATCGGGTAATCATCACCAACGGCATTGCGGACAGCATCAACAATTTCCTGTGAAAAGCGGATCCTGTTTTCCAGGGAACCACCATATTTATCATTTCTTTTGTTGATGGCCGGAGACAGGAACTGGCTCAGGAGATAACCGTGTCCCATATGAATCTCCACAGCATCAAAGCCCGCATTTTTAGAAAGCAGTGCAGCTTCAGCAAAATCATTGATTGTTTGCCTGATATCTTCAGTAGTCATTGCCTTAGAATAAGGCCTTCCTTTCATCAGGCCGTACTTATTCAGCGTACGGGATGGCCCGAGGGGCTTTCTGCTTTGATACCTTGTGCTTCGGGTGAAATAGCCACAATGTGTGAGCTGTATGGAGATCTTTCCTCCTTTATCATGGACAAGATCAGCAAGTTTTTTCAAATAAGGCGTAGCTGATTCATCGATCACCATCTGGTTTTCGTGCGTAAGCCCGTCCTCATTTACTGCACCATATGCTACCGTTGTGAGTGCCACATCATTTGCTGCCATGGAAGCATGGAGCTCAAACAAGCGCTCATCAGGGATGCCATCCCTGTTCATCCCTTCGTAGGTAGCGGTTTTGATGAATCTGTTCTTCAGTTCCAGTCCACGTAGTAGTATGGGAGAAAAAGCTTTCTGGTGCATACCTTAAAATTGGGTTGTAAAGAATGGGATTCCCGAATGGCGTGCCATTCGGGAATAACCAACAATATATAATCCTTATTGGGCAGCTTATTCTTCTTTTACGAATTTACCGGAATAAGCCAGGCCATTTTCATCAATCAGTTGGAGGAAATATATTCCTTCATCAAGCTCAGATGTATTCATATTTACCTCTGTTGAACGGTCCATAGTGGAAATTTGCTCCATAAGGATTTGTCCCAATTGGTTCATAATCCTTATGGTGAATACGGCCTGCTTGGGCTGATCAATTTTAATAGTCAGGATTTCTCTCACAGGGTTGGGATATATGCTGAGAGGTAAAGCATTGTCAATGGTTTCGTTGAGGCCAAAATCATTTTCAACTTCAAGAAAAGCGCCATACATGGGCTGATCTTTATATTCGGTAAAATCATGGAGTATTGCGAATAAACTTTCTGCCGGGTCATAGCTAAAAACTACACCATGGTCGTATATGCCACCCATTCTTGTAGTACCGTATAATTTATTATTTGATGCCGCCATTAAGGTGCTCATTGGGTAAGAACCTCCATTGAGGCCATCAAAATTTACCAGTTTTGTATAGGATTCACTTGCTGCATCATACACAAACAGCACACCCATGTCATTGATACCACCAATCTGAGTAATGCCAAATAGCTGATTATCGCCAAACTCCCGCAACGACCCATATGGCTTTGCGCCCTTGTTTGTGCCATCGAAATGTAGTTTGACAGCAAAGGCAAAAGTAAGCGGATCATATTCAAACAGGACTCCCTTATTAAATGAGCCTCCGTAGACGGTCATTCCGTACAATTTCCCATTCGCAGCCTGGATGAGGCTTCCCCAAGGTTTCCCACCGAAACTTGCTGTTTCAAAATCCAATAATTTGATGAAAGAGCTGGAAGCAATATCATATTCAAAGAGCACACCATCACCATTTGCTCCTCCTTCTGTTGCCATGCCATATAATTTGCCATTAGAAGCCTGCAGCAGGCTGCCATATGGTCTTTTGCCATATATAATATCATCGAAATGATGCAATACGGTGTATGAAGAAGTTGCAGGATCAAAAGCGAATATTACGCCAGCAAACTGGGCGCCTCCATTAGCCATTCCGTAGAATAAGCCATTGGAGGCTTCAATAAGGCTGCCGTATGACAATCCACCGGTAATAAAGTAATCGAAATTGTATACGACCTGATAGGAATGATCATCCGGATCAAGCTTATAAATTGCCCCTCCATGAAGGTTTCCTCCTTCATAGGCTATTCCGTATATCTGTCCATCGGAGGCTTTCAGCAGGCTACCATATGGTACTGCCCCTGCCTGAGCAGACATAAAATCAAATTTTTTGGTGAAGACCCCATTCAGCGGATCATATTCAAACAGGACTCCTGAGGTGGCAAATGCTCCACCATAATAAGTCATCCCATATAATTTACCGTTTGCATCAGCGGCCAGGCTGCCATAGGGATATTCTCCATAGTCTACCCCGTAAAAATCGAGCAGTTTCGTAAAGCCACCATTGACCGGGTTATATTTAAACAGGACACCTTTATCTTCGACTCCTCCCCCGGGCGTCATAGCATAAAGATAGCCATCGGTCAGCTCAATAAAGTTCCCGGAGGGAGCTTCTCCAATTGAAATGTCTATACTAAATGTCATTGTATATGCGGCTGTCCCGGTGTTGTACTCGAAAATAGCCCCCTTATCAAAGGCTCCGCCTAAGGAAGTCATTCCATATAACAAACCGTTTGATGCCTGCAAGAGTTTTCCTTGAGGGGAGGCTCCGGTAACAGCACCTGCAAAGTCCTGTATCTTGGTCAATATATTTGTATTGATGTCATAATGGTAAATGATGCCCAGGCCTGAGGTTCCCCCTTCGCGGGTCATGCCATACAGTTTTCCATTGGAAGCCTGAATCACGCCATCATATGGTGTTGCCCCGTGATTTATACCATCAAAATCTTTCAGTTTTGAAAATATGTTATTCTGCGGATCATATTCATACAGTACGCCCAGGCCGTTCGCACCGCCTTCAAAGGTGACCCCGTATAATTTTCCGTTTGTGGCCTCGGTAAGACTGCCGATCGGGGTTTTCCCTTTGCTCAGCTGTTCAAACACAACTTTAACATTACAGGTGTTGGTCTGCAGGTCATATTCAAACAGTTCTCCATCATAATTTGATGCTCCTGATTGCGTGACACCATATAATTTGCCATTGGAGGCCTGTATCAGGCTTCCTTCCGTTGCTGATGCTGACATACCTGTTTGGGAATCAAAAAAATCATGTTTAATGATATATACATTTGTTTCCGGAACGTATTCGAAGAGTACGCTGCCAAAAGAGCCAAATCCTCCTCCAGCCAGGCCATAGAATTTACCATTATCGGCGAGGAGAAGATTTCCCCGCGGCCTTCTTCCATTAAACTTGGAAAAATCATGGATCTCTTGAAAATCACTTCCATCGAGGCTTATTTCGTAAATGATCCCAGTCTCGGTATTGCCTCCGTGAGGCAGTGTTCCCAAGAGTTTTGGCTGAGCTTCAGCAATTGGGTTTAGCAAAAGCATCATAAAAATCAGAACCAGAAATTTTGCTGTATTTTTCATAGGAAAAGGATTTAAATGGGTTAGAGGTTAATCCAAAGATAGCAAAAAGAATAGAGAATAAGGAATAAGAATGTTATCAACTGGCAGTCATCTCTTAGAAAACGAATATGTTTGGCAGACAAAATCTATAATCAACAGAACCCATAAGATTGAAAACGCATGCAGGATATTTTGATATTTTTATTAAGTTTACATCATGAAAAACAAGATCAAAGTATCAAATATATTATTCCTGGGGCTTTTTATAATTATTATCTTCAGTTGTAAAAAAAATGAAGGGTCAATTGAGGGGTCCATACCGCAAATAAACCAGGGGTATGATGTAGATGAAGCAGGGGTGATAATGACACTCGCAGCCATCAGTTATATTGCCGAAGGTCAGCACCCAGCAATCATTAAAGACTCCATTATGAAACTTCTCAAGAATACTTCCCTGGCAACGGGAGGTGTGTGGAAGCTTGCGTGGGGACCAGGGGTCAGTGGCATCATGGACAATCTGGTTTACATTGCAGTTGATTCCACAAGCAGTCCTATTTCTTATGCCATCGTTATCCGGGGAACCAATATCAACTCCATAGACGATATTATCCAGGATCTTCAGGCTTTTACTCTTGTTCCATTTAAATACGGGCTTATGGGTGATTCTGTAGCTCATGGATCAATGCGTGGACTGGATTCTCTGCTAAATACACATGATTCTGTCACTGGCAAGACCATTGAAGGATTCCTTAGTTCGCTTCCTGCAGACGGTAACAAGAAAATATTTATAACAGGTCATAGCCAGGGAGGAGCGCTGGCACCACTCATGACATACTGGTTTATAAAAAGTAGCGGGCTTATCAACAGGTTTGTAGTGGAGACCTATGTTTTTGCCGGACCATCGGTGAGCAATGAAACTTTTAAAGAGAACTTTTTTAATGCTATACCTGTAACAGGATCGTTTCATATGGTTTCCAATTCACTGGATATCGTTCCCTATTTCTGGGCAAGGTCTGACAGTCTTGCAATTCATAACATCCCTACACATGTTCCACTTTTGTATAAGGATTTGATCAAGGCTGCAAATATCTATCTCCAAAGCCATCATATTAAATATTCTCAGTTGGCCGATCAAATTTCAATAGGGAATTTCCCGCCAAAAGACACCATCGGGACTATCCACCCTTCCGATTCTATCCAATGGTATGATTACTGGGCAATGGCAGAACATAGACATAATAATTACCTGAGATTGTTAAATGTAAACCCTGTTAATTAGATATACCAAGGTCTGTTAATGCATTATTCTCAAGGCAAATCATCTAACACACAGTTGATATATTATTGATTTTTTGTATCTTTGCAAGCGCAATTTGGATATAGATTAGCTAACAATATATCATATATTGTAAATTCTAAACACAGAATTGTAAATTTCTCGGGCCTATAGCTCAGTTGGTTAGCCCCGATAGCTATCGGGGGACTCATAATCAGTAATTTAATGATATGAGTTAAACTAAATGAGAAAAAGGAACGATTCGGGCCTATAGCTAAGTTGGTTAGAGTCCCTGACTCATAATAAGGTTGTCCAA
>JABMQZ010000086.1 GCA_013202965.1 Bacteroidota bacterium
CCTGAAAATATCTGTGCTAAAATAAATGCCAAGAAAACTGACAAAGAGGGATGCAAAGAAGATGAAAATATAAAGTGTGTCGATGGCCCGCCTGACCTTCTCGTAATCTTTGGCTCCAAAAAACTGAGAGATGATCACGGTTGAGCCTATCGCAATTCCTATGATAAATGAAATGAGTGTAAAAATGATAGGGAATGATGAACCCACGGCGGCAAGGGCTTCCACTCCGATAAACTTCCCAACGATGATACTGTCCACAACATTATATAACTGTTGGAACATGTTTCCCAGTAACATGGGTGTGGCAAACTGAAAAATCAGCCTGCCTTCATTACCTACACTTAAATCTTTCATTTATGGGATTTAATCATCGGGCGCGAGGCCCGCATTGTCGTCCGCCCACCAAAACTAATAAAATCTGCGGAACAGGCGAATAATTTAGCTGCTACAAAAACAAAGAAAGCCTATTTTTGTTCCCTCTTACGATTATGAAACATTATTATCCGAAGAAATATCTGCTTTCAAGCCTGATGCTGTTTTTCCTGTTCCTTTCATTATTTGCCAGGGGACAGCAGGAATACCCCCTGGATTATTTTCGCTCTCCTGTAGATTTCAGGATTTTGCTTTCAGGGACATTCGGGGAGCTGAGAGCAGGGCATTTTCACTCGGGAATGGACATCAAGACAGGAGGCGTTTCCGGGAAAAATATTTACGCGGTGGCGGATGCTTATGTATCCAGGATTAAGGTGTCGGCTACAGGATTTGGCAAGACTCTTTATATCACCCACCCGAATGGCTTCGTGTCGGTTTATGCCCATCTCAGCAAATTTAATGACGGGATAGCAGCCTGGGTGAAGCAAAAACATTATGAATATGAATCTTTTGAACTGAATATTTTTCCACCCAGGGAAACTTTTCCGGTAAAAAAAGGTGAGGTGATTGCATACTCTGGCAATACAGGTGGCTCCAACGGACCGCACCTGCATTTTGAGATGCGCCTGGAAAGTACGCAGACACCGGTAAATCCACTGCTCTTTGGCTTTAAGGTAAAGGATTATATAAGGCCGGAGATCCACTGGCTGAAAGTGATCCCCGCCGGTCCCGGATCCCTGGTCGACGGCAAAGCTGAAGCAAAAGTATTTCGTGTGGATGGCTGGGGAGCAGAGCACAGGATCAAAGACCATGATACCATCATGGTTTCAGGCGGTTTCTCCCTGGCCGTAAACACCATCGATAAGCTGAACGATGCCAATAACAAAAATGGTGTTTATGCGATTACGCTTTATGCTGATGGGAAACAGGTTTTTTATTACGACATGGAGAAGATTGATTTCCTGGAAACCCGTTATATCAACAGTTTTATTGATTATGAGGAGTATGTTGAAAACAAAAGGCGGTACCATCGTAGCGAGATAGATCCAAACAATAAGCTGAGCATATATGATGATGTTAAAAATATGGGGATACTCAGTTTTACAGATTCTTCATTGCATCATTTGGAATATGTAATTGTCGATTTCGAAGGAAATGAGTCAAAGCTGCCCATTGTCATACAAAGTATAGCTGGAATAAACTCCACGCATAAAGGAAATGTTCCTGAAGGGACAGTACATTTTAGCATTGATCAGCTGAACAGTTTTTCAGCAGAAAATATTGAGATCAGCCTGCCGGGTAGCTGTTTATACAGAGATCTATGGTTTGAATATGAAGCTGCTGCCATGCCGGACGGAGGCTTTTCCCGTGTGCATCGTATCCATAACGACAGGACGCCGGTGCATAAATTTTTTACGGTGAAAGTATTCCCCGATTCCCTGACTGTCGATACAGATAAACTCCTGCTGGCACGTATTACTGATGAGGGTGATTATATATCTTATGGTGGCAAATGGGAAGAAGGAGGCCTGAAGGCAAGCATACGTTCATTTGGTAATTATGTCATCCTTATCGATACCCTTCCTCCGGAGATCAACCCAGTGAACATTGCATCCGGGCTGATAAAAGCTGACAGGAAAACTGTAAAAGTTAAGATCAAAGACGATCTGTCCGGCATTAAACGCTTCCGTGCAACACTGAACGGCGACTGGCTGCTGATGGAGTACGATGCAAAGAACAATCTCCTCATATATTATATTGATGAACGTCTGAAAAAAGGTGAGAACGAATTTCGTCTGGAAGTTAAGGATCAGCGCGGTAATGAGGTGGTTTTTGAGAAGGTGCTTGTGAGGGAGTAGGTAGAGAGAGTCAGGGAGTCAGGGATTCAGAGAATCAGAGAGTCAGGGACTATGAGACTTGCAAATTGCCGAATTCTTCACTTGGCACCAGGCACTCATAAGACTATCTGAGCAACACAACGCTCCCCTTAATAGTTGTTCTTTCCGCAGGAACATCCACAGACATGCTTTCATAAGCTGCAATCCAAACGTAAACACCAACGGGGCAGGGTTTTCCTTTACATTCTCCATTCCATCCCTGAAAAAGATCATTGCTTTCGAATATCAGGCTTCCCCAGCGGTCATAAACATACATGCTGAAGCTTGAAATGTTTTCGCCTTTCAGTTCGAAGGTGTCATTTTTTCCATCTGCATTCGGACTAAAGGCATTGGGTGCTGCAATGGCTGAATTACAGTTATAGGTAGAGATGAGGATGCTGTCGATCATCACGCCACAGGGATTGGAAATGCGCAGCCAGTATTCACCGCTATCTGATACGGTCAATATGCTTCTATCACTGTAATCGTTCCAGAGGTAATGATTGTGGATGCTGTCGATGCCGGGATCCAGCGTGATCTCAAGACCCTGGCAGAAGAGGGTGTCATTTCCCAGTGAGAACAGCGGTGCCGTGAGACTGTTAACGTAAATGCTGTCGGTAAAGGAGCAGCCGTATGAGTCAGTAACTTTCAGCCAGAAAATACCTTCGGTATCAGTTTGGTAGCTTGCCTGATCACTGCCGTCCTGCCATTCATAGGTGTCGTAAGTGCCGGAGGGAATCAGGTCGATGAGCTGATCAGGACAAATGATGGTGTCACCAGGCAGGAAATGGCCGGGATCAGGTGATGTGCTGATCGTGATCTGATCATAAATTTCAGTGCAGCCGGATTTTCCATAAATGCTATACGTGCCAGGGCCAACTCTGCGGATAAGCCCGGTGGAATCGTTTTCCCAACGCAGTTCAATCAAATTACATATATTGCTGATATCAAGGGTTATGGAATCATTTGGGCAAATGGTGGTATCGGGGCCAAGATCTACAATGGTCTCCACAGCAATTACATTGACATCATCTACATAATAGGAGGCAATCGAGGTTTGCCATGAGATGAAAGTCTCAATGGTAAGATCTGAAGCATGCAAAAAATTCCCTATGGTAATATATTTTTCACCCCCATTTGCAATATATGTTCCATGGATCTGTGTCCAGCCGTTTTTATCGTCAATGACATGGCCCAAGGGATTTGCGACATGCACATCCCCGCTGATCTCAATAAGGTTATCCTCTATCTGTATCAGGGGATCAACGGAAAATTGCGCCCCCATCCCGTCTATAGAAAAATGGCTGTCGTCGGCACATGATACATAAAAAGAAACCACATAGGATTTTCCTTCCTGCATTTCGCAGGCCAGCTCTGTTTGCAGGTATTCACTGAAATTTCCCTGCGATGGATAATATGATATGATGTGCGCGTAGGCCACTCCCGACCTGGCTTCCTGCATACCCCACTGGTTTAAGGGTACACTGTAATTACCACTATTGCATGCATGAAGGTAGTCGGTGGTGCCTTCCCCCGGTGATATCCAGAATTTGCACCTGCTGATCTGGCCATGATTTGTAGGGCATCCATTTTTTTGCTCAAGTTCACAATTGCGCACCAGGTTCTGCCCGAACGCAAAGCTTGCCGATAAGATCGGAATGAGAAGCAGTAATCTGAGGATATGCCCGGACGAGTGCATAAAATTATTCTTTGAGGCAAATGTATGTACAATTAGTAATTTAGTCAATAAGGAATCAGTAATCGGTAAGAAACAAAAAGATAAAGGAAAAATTGGGTTAACGGTAAACGGCTACCGGCTAATGGCTAAGGGAAGTTTGGATGTAAAGGGTGGGTAAAAAAATCCGTTTACAAATTCAACAAACTCGTCTCATACAGGAAATAATCAGACAGGGCTTTGCGGGTATAGTTTGTAAGGCGCTTGGTGACCCTGATGGTGGAGCTCTTGCAACTCAGAAAATGTTGTATTTCGTGCAGGCATCTTTTTTTAAAGCTTTCATGGGGGAAGGCCTTGTTTACCAGGCCGAGGTTCAATGCTTCCTGTACACTGAATTCATCCCTGAACTGAATTTCCAATGCCCTTGAATGATGAACATACTGGGAAAGGAAGAATGGAAGTGCCCCGGAAGGATGGAGGCCGTATTTATTATGGGCCATAATAAAACGTGTGTCTTCTGTGGCGAAGCGAATATCCATGCTCAGGGCAGCTCCGATAAAAGGAGTAACAATATCGCCGCATATTCCGGCAAAGCATAGTTTTCTGTATTCTGAAATAACTTTGATGATCTTGTTCAGGATGTTGATCTCTCTGAAGCGAATGTCTTTCTTGCTGAACTCAGGTGTGCCCATGCCGGTGGTTTTCTCCTTCGGGATTATGATCCCGCTGATAAATTCATCATAGACCTGCTCACCGAATATGCCGGCTTCGTTGAGGAAAAATAATGCCTTGATTTCCGGCGTGCCTTCTGTTTCCCTGATATGATCAATAAGAATGTTGCTCTCATTGATGTCTGTAACCAGGTCAAATATACCTGATTTGAAGGTGATCACAGCTAAATTGTCTGCTATGCTGGTTTCGAAGGAATTTCTGTTAATGTTATCCATCATGATCTTGTTTTTATTTTTAAACACCCAATATTAAATTCCAGGTTCCATCCTGATAGCTATCGGGACCAAAATTCAAGGAAATTTCAAAATCCCAATTTCTGATCTCAAATTAATTTAAAACTCACTGCGTCCGCCGTGCTCCTACGCTGAAGCTTCGGCGCAAGCGTTAGCGAAGCGAAGGAGGAAAACTCAACACTCAAAACTCTTTGCTAAGTAATCCAAACCTGAGCAAATCCCTGTATTCGCCATTGATGAACTTTGCTTCCCTGAGCCTGCCTTCTGCGGTAAACCCCGCTTTATCAACCAGCTTTAATGATGCCAGGTTTTCATCAATTACTTCAGCTTCAAGTCTGTATAAGTTTAATCGCTTAAAGGCATATTCAATGATCGCTTGCAATGCCAGCGACCCGTGTCCTTGCGCCTGCATATCTTTTCTGATAAACAGGCTGACCTCTGCCTTCCTGTTGATCCAGCTTATGCGCTTCAGGCATGCCTGCCCGATGATATCTTTCTCTTTTTCAATCCTGAAACATATGGAAGATGGCATCCTGTCGGGAAAGGACCTTGCTTCCGAAAGGTTTTCCAGGATGCCTGGGTCCTGCAGGATCTCATGTGTCTGAGTTTCCGATTCATCTTGCCTGATCATCATCAGGCCATTCGTGTTTATGATCATAAAAATTGCTTTCCTCAAAGTTAATAAATTATTTTGTCATTTCAACAGCCAGGAAGTAAAAGAGTGGTCTTCCAGCATCTCATCCGGCCTTTGTTTAAAGGAAGATTTACTGCTGCTTTTTTCTATATATTTGCATCATGGAAGAAACAATACTGATCCTTGATTTTGGCTCCCAATACACACAACTTATCGCACGACGTGTACGGGAACTCAACGTTTACTGTGAGATCCATCCATTTAATCATATCCCTGAGATCAACGCTCATGTTAAAGGGGTAATCCTGTCGGGAAGCCCTTTTTCTGTCAGGGGAGATGATGTTCCCAATCCTGAGCTGAATGGCATTCGGAAAGAACTCCCGATACTTGGTGTTTGTTATGGTGCTCAGCTGTTGGCACAGCAAGAGGGTGGCCTGGTTGCCCCCTCAGAGATCAGGGAGTATGGCAGGGCAAACCTGGCATTCATTCATCGCGATAGTAAGTTGATGAATGGCGTGAATGATGGCAGCCAGGTGTGGATGTCGCACGGGGATACCATATTGGAACTTCCTGAACACTTTGAAGTGATTAGTAGCACGCATGATGTGGAGGTGGCTGGATATAAAATAAAAGGTGAGGAAACCTATGGCATACAATTCCACCCTGAAGTATATCATACCACGGAAGGAGCTGTCCTTCTCCGAAACTATGTGGTAGACATTTGTGCCTGCACACAGTCATGGACACCGGATTCATTTATTGAGACAAGCATCGCTTCGCTCCAGGAAAAACTGGGGAATGAAAAAGTGGTACTGGGACTCTCGGGAGGTGTGGATTCATCTGTTGCCGCAGAGCTTCTTCACAGGGCCATAGGTGATAATCTTTATTGCATTTTTGTAGACAACGGATTGCTTCGCAAGAATGAGTTTGGCAAGGTGCTGGATTCATATAAAGGCTTGGGGCTGAATGTTAAGGGAGTGGATGTCAAAGAGCGTTTTTATGAAGCCCTGGCGGGGATTTCTGAGCCTGAAGATAAGCGCAAAGCCATAGGACGGACATTTATTGAGGTTTTCGACGAGGAAGCCCATAAGATCAAAGATGTGAAGTGGCTTGCGCAGGGGACCATCTACCCTGATGTGATCGAATCGATTTCCGTTAAAGGCCCTTCTGCCACCATTAAGTCACATCACAATGTGGGTGGATTGCCGGATGTGATGAAGCTGAAAATAATTGAACCACTTAATTCGTTATTCAAAGACGAAGTCAGGAAAATTGGCAGGGCGCTGGCAATGCCGGCCGACATACTGAACAGGCATCCTTTTCCGGGTCCCGGTCTTGGGATCAGGATCATCGGGGATATCACTCCTGAAAAGATCAGGATACTGCAGGATGTGGATGATCTCTTCATTGAGGGTTTGAAGAACTATGGCCTGTATGATGAGGTATGGCAGGCACTGGCGGTATTGCTGCCCGTTCAAACTGTTGGAGTTATGGGTGATGAAAGAACATATGAAAATGTGGTGGTGCTCAGGGCTGTGGGTTCTACGGATGGGATGACTGCCGACTGGTCGCATCTTCCGTACGAATTCCTGTCGAAGGTCTCCAACGATATTATCAACCGTGTGAAAGGGGTGAACAGGGTGGTGTACGACATCAGTTCCAAGCCGCCATCAACCATTGAGTGGGAATAAGAATGATTAGAATTGTCTATGGGAATTTTGCTCTGTTGAATGTGTATCATATAAAAATCTGCAAGGAATGAGAAGGCAATTGTTCATGGTATTGATACTGATTGTTGCTGTTTGCGGCCCGGCAGACTTGTATTCACAGGAAATTGTAAAATCCGAAGTCCTTGAGCGTATCGATGGCAAAGAGTATTACATACACACTGTGGAGCAGGGGCAAACCCTGTATTCATTGTCAAAGCTGTATGATGTGCCTGTTGACGAGCTGGTATTTAAGAATCCTGATGCAGAGAATGGGCTCGCCATAGGGCAGCTGCTGAGAATCCCTCTTGTTAGCCGCGAAAAGAAGATCACGAATGAATTGAGACAGGGAGAATTCAGGTTCATCTTCCATATCGTAGGAAAAGGGGAGAGCCTTTTTGCCATATCCAGGATATATGATGTATCCGTCAATGATCTGAAAGCGGCCAATCCGGAATGGTCTGAGGGGTTAAAGCCCGGACAATATCTCAAAATTCCGCTGAAGGACCCGGTAGTACAAAAACGCGGAAGCGAGATCATTGTTCAGGGTGCTGAAAATAACGTCCATACTGTTGTGGCGGGGGAAACGCTTTACAGCATCTCCAGGAAATATAAGCTGGGAATTCCGGAGTTGAAAGCAGCCAATCCGGGTATTACTATCAGCCTGGATATTGGCAGCAAGATCATCATACCCTCTGTTGCAGACCCGGAAGCTGTGGCCCAGGATGAAAAAAAATACATTGAACATACTGTTATCGCAAAAGAGACCTTGTATGGTATCGCGAGAAAATACAGGATCAGTGTCGACAGCCTGATGGCTTTTAACACCGGCCTGAGCAGGAATATATACCCCGGTGAGCTGATCAGGATACCGGCGACAGTAAACCCTGACAGCTTTATCACCCATAGGGTGAGTGAAAAAACCAAGTTAAAAAGAGTAGCGGGAAAATATGCTGTGAGTGTCACAGCCATGAAGGATGCCAATCCTGGTTTTCGTTCCAGGCTAAAGCCCGGCGATGTATTAAATATTCCTGTAGGACCGCCACCATCCGCTATAGCAGATGATGTCACCGTAAATGATACGGAGCCGGATGATATCCCTCCGGCAATCATTAAAAAAGATAGCATCAGATGCTACGACATGATGAAGCGGAATAAGCGTGAACTGAAGATAGCGCTGATGCTTCCTTTGTATGCTGAGGAGGTCAGGGAAATAGATATCCCGCGAAATGCGGCTTCTATCGATCCTGAGGATTATAGATCATTTAATTTTATTCAGTTTTATGAAGGCTTTCTCATGGCCATGGATGAGCTCGAAGAGCAGGGATTGAAGGTGAAACTATATGTATATGATGTGGATGAGAAGGTGTCGAAGACCATACAGGTATTGCAGCAACCGGAACTGCCGGATATGGACCTGATCATCGGGCCCTTCTATAGCCGGAATTTTAAACTGGTCTCGAACTTTGCCGAGATGTTTGGGATCAAGATCGTAAACCCGCTCACACGCAGGACAGAAGTGCTTAACAGCCCCAATGTATATAAAATGAGACCTTCCAGGGATGCCCAGCCGGCCCTGTTAACCAGCTTCGTTGAAAGATACTATCCGGAATCAAATATCATCCTGGTCAGGAACAACAAGTTTCAATATGCCAGTGAGATTGAAATTATAAGGTCTTCACTTGATAAGCTTATCCCTTTCGGGGTAAAGATTCCGAATTCCAGACTTTATGATCTGATCCTTGAGTATTCCAAAGCCGATACCAACCTTGCCGGTCAAGTCCTTATGGGCAGCATCCTGGTCGAGAACCGGAAGATACAAACCTTACATCTGGAGAATGCCCCCGGCGACAGCACCTTTTTTTCCAATGGAATAGCAGAAGTCACTTATGCCACTGATAGTGTGCGCGGCATCTTGCAATATGCTTCCATTGCAAGGCACAACCTGCTTATCGTCCTGACCGATAATGAGATATTTGCACCGGAGATCCTTACCAGCCTGAATGACCTGAAAGATACTTTTGATATTAGCGTTATAGGCATGCCGGAATGGGAGCGTTTTACCAACCTGGAAATCGACTACCTGCTTGACCTGAAAGTGTATTTCTTTACAGATTCTTATTATGATTACAATGATCCGGATGTGGTAAATTTTGTTAGAGGTTTCAGGGATAGGTTTAAGACAGACCCAGACCGCTATGGGTTTGAAGGTTACGACCTGGCAGCATATTTTCTGGGTGCTATGATGCGTTTCGGCACTGATTGTGCAGACTGCCTGCCGTATTATCCAAAAAAACTTTTAAAAACAAGTGTGAATTTTGCACCCGCTTATCCGGCAGGTTATGAAAATCTTTACTGGAACCTGTGCAGGTATCATAATTATAAAATAGTGAAGGTGCCGGATCAATAAAATATTTAAGCAGATGAAATTATTCGACAGTTATCCAATACCAATCATTATCATATCTCTTGTTCTCTTTTCCTCTTGCAGCAAAGTTGAAAAGCAATACTGGGAAAACGGAAATATCAAATCCGAACTGCCTTATAAAAATGGAAAGTTGCATGGTATTGCGAGGTGGTACTACGAGGATGGAACCATACAGCAGGAAGTTCCTTATGTGAGCAACAGCATTGAGGGCCTGAGCATACGATATCATGACAACGGGCGAAAAGAACTTGAAGAAGAGTACAGGAATAATATTAGAAACGGAAGGGCAACTGATTATTCTTATTCAGGCAGAAAAATTGAGATCAAGCAATATGTTAAGGATACACTGAACGGGCCATACCGTAAATGGCATGGCAACAGAGAACTGCAAATCTCCGGTATGTTCACCAATGGCCTTTTCTCGGGAACCTGGTTGTATTATAATGATTACGGAAACCTGGTGGGAGAGGGGAGGTATGAAGCCGGTATGGGCGTTCAGCGTTTCTGGAATCCAGACGGTTCACTGCTCTCCAGGGTTTCTTATGTTAACAATCTCAAACAGGCTAAGGAGTATTTCTACAGGCCTGACGGGAGTGTGGATTATGTGGTGGAATATGATTTGGGGGAGAGAGTAGTGAATAGCGAATGACGAATAGCGAATGACGAATAGCGAATGACGAATAGCGAATGACGAATAGCGAATGACGAATGACGAATGACGAATGACGAATAAAGAATAAGAATTTGAGATAATTATTTTTTATTTTATTTGTTTTTGTAATTCTAATAGATATATCTTTGCACTGTTAAATTATTCACACTGTTATTAATTAACAAAACACATCATATAAATATTTAAATTTTCAGGTAATGGATTTAGAAAGAATAATGAATGATCTCTCCAGGAAACATCCCGGAGAATCTGAGTACCTGCAGGCAGTGCGGGAAGTATTGGAGTCAATCGAAGAAACTGTGAATGAAAACCCCCATTTTGAAACGGCGGGCATCATTGACAGGCTGGTTGAACCGGACCGGATCCTCACTTTCAAGGTTTCCTGGATGGCTGATGATGGCAAAACAAATGTTAATCTGGGTTACAGGATCCAATTCAACAATGCCATCGGGCCATATAAAGGAGGCTTGCGTTTTCACCCCAGTGTGAATCTCAGTATCCTGAAATTCCTGGGATTTGAACAGGTCTTCAAAAACAGCCTGACCACCCTTCCCATGGGTGGGGGCAAAGGTGGTTCCGATTTTGATCCAAAAGGAAAATCTGATGCCGAGATCATGCGTTTCTGCCAGGCTTTCATGTTGGAACTCTGGAGAAATATCGGGCCTCAGTCCGACGTGCCTGCCGGTGATATCGGCGTCGGTGGCCGTGAGATCGGATACCTTTATGGCATGTATAAAAAACTTACCCGTGAGCACACAGGCGTGCTTACCGGTAAAGGTATTAACTGGGGAGGAAGCCTTATCCGCCCGGAAGCCACAGGCTTTGGTGCAGTTTATTTCGCCAAGGAAATGCTGGCTGCCAAAGGCGAATCTTTTAAAGGCAAGACTGTTTGTCTCTCGGGCTTTGGAAATGTTGCCTGGGGTGCTGCCAGTAAGATCAATGAGCTGGGTGGCAAAGTAGTGACCCTCTCCGGCCCCGACGGCTATATTTATGACCCCAAAGGCATTTCAGGTGAAAAGATCAATTATATGCTTGAACTCCGTGCTTCGAACCAGGATATCGTAAAGCCTTATACCTATGAATTTCCGGAAGCACAGTTTCATCAGGGCAAACACCCCTGGGAAGTTAAATGTGATGTTGCCATCCCCTGTGCTACACAAAATGAGTTGAACAAGGAAGATGCTGAAGCCCTCGTGAAGAACGGATGCATCTGTGTTGCCGAAGGCGCAAACATGCCATCTACCCCGGAAGCTATAGAGGTATTCCATGAAAACAAGATCCTTTTTGGACCCGGAAAAGCTGTGAACGCAGGTGGCGTTTCCACCTCAGGACTGGAAATGTCGCAAAACTCCATGAAGCTTAACTGGCCGGCAAAAGAAGTGGATGACAGACTTCACCACATCATGTGCAGCATCCATGAAGCATGTGTTACCCACGGCACCGAAGAAGATGGATATATCAACTACGTGAAAGGTGCCAATATTGCAGGCTTCCTGAAGGTTGCCAATGCGATGCTTGATCAAGGCCTGGTATAGGATTGAGCGATTGAGCGATTTTCGAAGGTTTAATTCATAAAGGGTACAATCAACTTTGCCCATGTTTTGTATCCCTTTTCTGACAGATGTCCGCCATCGGTGGTGTATTCTCTATTCATTTCATCCCCTGACAGGAACTCAGTGTACAGGTCGAGGAACTGCACTTTGTTGCTATTGCAATGATGCTGTAAGTGATTGTTGATACGTCTGATCAGTTTCAGGTAGCCGCCTGAGCCCAGCATGTGCTCATTAACGGGGAGAAGACTCTGGACGATTAACTCTGCTGGTGCTGCCAGAGTGATGATCTGTTCAATGATAAGTTGTTGGTTCTCTATGATGTTTTCTTCAGGAAAATCATTAAAAACATCATTGATTCCGATCATTACAAAGATCTTTTTTGCTGGTTTTTTAATGATGTCTTCCAGCCTTTGAAGTACCCCAAAGGTAGTGTCGCCGGCAATCCCTTCATTGATGATCGCTAAACCCGGGAAATACTTATTCAGCTCAAACCATTCTGTCAGGCTGTCGCCAAGAAATATAATGCTTTGCTTGTTTTGCATAATGCTGTATGCTTTGTGCACCGAAGCTTTAGCGTAGGTGTACTGGATACTGGTTGTTCGTTGCTCGTTAATCGTTAATCCGTTAATCCGTTAATCCGTTAATCCTTAATCTTCCTTATCCATTTACCCACCCCCTGTCCCCCTCCCTGCTGCGCCTTCGCGTAG
>JABMQZ010000008.1 GCA_013202965.1 Bacteroidota bacterium
CCTCGTGGGCTTGCCCCGAGGATAATCAATTTCAAAGATTTTTTTATTTAATATAATATTTCGAAATTTGAGCGTTTCGTGAAATATCAGGAATGTAAAAAAACCAGATCGAATGGCAAAGAAAGAAGGAGGTAAAAAACCCCTGGCAGATGAGGAACTGAACGCTGCTTCCCAGGCGAGTGAAGAACAGCCGGAAAAACCAGCTGTTGATGATGAAATTGACTTAACAGAGGCCGGAGAAGATGATCCGGAATCATCTAAAAGTAGTGAATACCATACTATTCAGCTCTCTGGGATGTATGAAAACTGGTTTCTCGATTATGCATCCTATGTCATCCTTGAGCGGGCGGTACCTAATGTCCTGGATGGCCTGAAACCTGTACAACGCAGGCTTCTTCATTCCATGAAGGATCTGGACGACGGTCGCTTCAACAAACTTGCCAATATCATTGGCCATACCATGAAGTATCATCCTCATGGTGATGCTTCTATCGGTGATGCACTTGTTCAGATCGGGCAAAAAGACCTCCTGGTTGAAACCCAGGGAAACTGGGGAAATATTCTTACCGGCGATGCATCAGCAGCTCCACGCTATATTGAAGCACGCTTGTCAAAATTTGCACTTGAGGTTGTCTTTAACACAAAAACCACCAATTGGAAACTCTCATACGACGGGAGAAACAACGAACCCATTACGCTGCCTGTCAAATTTCCCCTCTTGCTTGCTCAGGGCGTTGAAGGTATTGCTGTAGGGCTCGCTTCTAAAATATTACCCCATAATTTTTTAGAACTTATTGACGCTTCTATAAACATATTAAAAAGCAAACCTTTTGAACTGCTTCCGGATTTTCCGACCGGTGGCCTGGCTGATTTTTCGAGATATAACAATGGCCTGAGAGGTGGAAAGGTCAGGGTGAGGGCAAAAATAAACCAGATTGACAAAAAGACCCTTGCTATTAATGAGTTGCCTTATGGAACCACTACAGGCAGCCTGATTGAGTCCATACTCACTGCCAATGATAAAGGGAAGATCAAGATCAAGAAAATTGATGACAATACTGCGGAAAATGTCGAAATCCTCATTCATCTTACCTCAGGCGTATCACCGGACCAGACCATAGATGCATTGTATGCCTTTACCAATTGTGAGGTGTCCATATCTCCCAATGCATGCGTGATACACGATGATAAACCCTGTTTTTATTCGGTAAGGGAAATACTTGAAATCTCTACTCAGAATACGCTTGAGTTATTGCGGGATGAACTCCAGATCAGAAGAGCGGAACTGGAAACACAATGGCATTTTTCTTCCCTTGAAAAAATATTTATTCAGGAAAGGATTTACCGGAAGATTGAAAACTGCAAGACCTGGGACTCAGTGATTTCAACCATAGATAATGGACTGAAACCCTTTAAAGATCTTTTTAACAGGGAAATTACGCGTGATGATATTATCCGCCTGACTGAAATAAAGATCAAACGGATATCCAAATATAACTCCTTGAAAGCCGATGAGCTCATCAAGGGCATCGAAGCGGAAATGGAGGAAGTTGAAACCCACCTTGAGCACCTGATTGATTATAGTATTAATTATTTCCGCCAGATCAGGAAAAAATATGGAAAAGGGAAAGAACGGAAAACAGAGATCAGGAATTTTGATAATATAGAAGCAACATCGGTGGTTGCTACCAACCAAAAGCTTTTTATTGACCGGGAAGAGGGATTTGCCGGCACATCGCTCCGGAAACATGAATATATCTGTGACTGTTCCGATATCGATGACATCATTGTTTTTCGGGATAATGGAAATTTTGTGGTAACAAAGGTTAGCTCCAAAACCTTCGTTGGCAGGAATGTGATCCATATTGATGTGTTTAAGAGAGGTGATGACCGTACCATTTATAACATGGTTTACAGGGATGGTAAACGAGGTAAATATATGGTAAAGCGCTTTCCGGTTATGGGCATAACGCGCGACAAGGAATACAGGCTGACAAGGGGTACGGAGGATTCAAAAATATATTATTTCAGTGCCAATCCTAACGGTGAGGCTGAAGTGGTCAAAATTGTACTGAGGTCCAAGCCCAAGCTGAAACGACACTCATTTGAATATGATTTCAGCCAGCTTGCAATTAAAGGCCGTGCTTCATATGGGAATATCCTGAGCAGAAAGCCTGTGAAGAGCATTGTGAAGAAAGAAGAAGGGGTGTCTACGCTTGGTGCAAGGTCAATCTGGTATGATGAAACAGTTAAAAGGCTGAATACCGCGGAGCGTGGCAGTTTCCTTGGTGCTTTTATCGCTGATGATAAAATACTGACCATCACCTCAAGCGGGCATTTCAGGCATTATAGCTTTAAGCTGTCTAACCATTTTGATGAAGACATGGTGCTTATCGAAAAGTATGATCCACCTAAGATCCTTACCGCAGTATTCTGGGATGCCGCACAGGAATACGTGTATATAAAGAGATTTTATTTTGAAGTCAGTGAGCGGAAACTCAGTTTTATTGGTGGGCACCCGGATTCGAAATTGCTCGCCTTCAGCCTGGATTATCTGCCGGTACTAAATGTGAAATTTGATGAAAAAGCCAATGGGAAAGTCATTGATGACCTTAGGATTGAAACAGCTGAGTTTATTGCAGTAAAAAGCCATAAAGCAAAAGGTAAACGCTTGTCTACATATACTGTTAAGTCTGTTAGTTTTCTGGATCCATTGCCCTATGATCCCCCTGCAGAGGAAGAACCCCCCCTGGAAAATGATGTTGCTCAGGATAATCTGCCTGCCAAAGAACATATGGAAAAATCAGCAGAGCTCCCGGGAAAGGACAGCAATGAGCACCCGGAGATTGATAAAATAGAAGATGCTGAGGATTCACCACAAACCAAACTGGATCTATAATAATTTAGCATAGCATATTGAGAATTCAAAAAAAAATCTTAAATGAAATTAAATAGTGACAATAAAGTCCTGGAAGTAAGCCCCGACGTTCATTGGATAGGGGTGCTTGATCGCGATATCATCACTTTCGATGTTGTGATGGAAACGAAGTATGGAACAACTTATAATTCATATTTTATAAATGCAGAAAAAAAAACAATAATAGATACCAGCAAGGAGAAATTCTGGGAGCCATACATTGCCAAGATCAGAAGTTTATGTGACCCGGCAGAGATTGAATATATTATTCTTGATCATACTGAACCAGACCATTCCGGCAACCTTATGAAACTTCTTGAACTTGCACCAAACGCAATCGTGGTTGGGAGTGGCAATGCCATCAGATATCTGGATGATATTTTTGCACCCGGATATAAGTTTCTGAAAGTGAAGGACGGCGACACCCTTGATCTCGGAAATAAAACACTGAAATTTATCGGGGCCCCCAATCTTCACTGGCCGGATACTATGTTTACCTACCTTGAAGAGGATAAGATATTGTTTAGTTGCGACGCCTTTGGAAATCACTTTTGCGATGAGCGGATGTATGATGATAAAGTAGAGGATTTCAGTGATTCCTTTAAGTATTACTTCGATGTGATCCTTAAGCCTTTCAGCAAATATATGCTGAAAGCAATTGAAAGGATAAGACCTCTTGAGATCAGTGCAATATGCCCGGGGCATGGTCCTATCCTGCGGAGTGACTGGAAAAAATGGCTTGATCTTTCAGAAAAATATGCGCAGGAAGCCATGGATTTCCCTGATGATAACAGGGTCTTTATTCCCTATGTGTCCGCTTACCATAAAACTGGTGCTCTCGCTGAAAGCATTGCGAAAGGAATAAGGAAAGTGAGTGGCATGGAGGCAGATGCAATCGATGTCGAGACCACTCCTCTCGGAGAGCTGGATTCCATGATGGCGAAAAGTGCAGGTGTAATTGTTGGCTGCCCGACCATCAATCAAAATATTCTTCTTCCCATATATAAACTCTTTGCTGTGATTAATCCGATCCGCGACAGAAAGAAACTCTCAGGTGGTTTCGGCTCATATGGCTGGAGTGGTGAAGGACAAAAGATCATTGAAACGAACCTTAAAAATTTAAAACTTCAATATTTTGAAGAAGGGGTCTTTGTTAAATTCTCACCTGATGAAGATGACCTGAAGTTTGCAGAAGCATATGGTGAAGCTTTTGCCAGGGCAATCATGGAAAACAAGTGACGATAAATTCATGTTCGGGAAAATCCATATACAGACAGTATTCGTAATTTCTTTATTGTTCGTGATGGTTTTAGTATCATGTTCCATTGAGCGAAAGATTGCCAGAGAATATATTGGGAATGATAGCACGCGTTCGGTGCTGGTTATTCCCCCTGATTATATTTTTAAAACTTCACTGAAGTCATATGAGATCGACAGCGCTGAGGGCCTCAATGAGTGGGTGCTTGATTCTTTGCTTTGGGAGAACAGTCTCTTTTTAAAATATATATCGGATTCACTCTTCCTGGATTATTATTTTGAAAACTATTATGCTGAAATGGAAGCCCTGGGATTTACGGTTTACAGGGAAGATTCTCTTATCTCATTTCTTTCCGGGAAAAGCAATGCTTATATTGTAAATCTGGCACAACTTGAGCTGGAAGAGTATGTAATGCCCATAAAAGAAGAAGAACAATTTGGTGAATACCTGTATTATGAAGTGATCGACCTGAATGCGATCAACGCAAACTCCTGGTTCGAGATCAGCAGGGTGAATGAGGAGGAAGACAAAGCACTCTTTTTCACCAGCCATTATCTTACAGATGAAATGCATGCGTCTTTTAAGTATTATTATTTTACTGGAGACGTTACCTTCAACTATGACATCGACACCTTGCTCGTAGAGGAAATATACAGGCTTGGAGCCCTTGTCGGACATATCTATGCCACTTATACTTTTGATTATCTCCTGAACAAGTATATCGATAAAAGGATGTTCGAAGAAGGTGAAAACAGATCAAATATTTATTATCATTACAACAGGCAGAAAAACTACCTGACCCCTGCAAAAGAGGATGAAAGGTTTATTCCATTAGATAGGTAAGGATAATTGTTTGGCTGTGATAGATGTATTTTTAGCCTTGTATGAAGCACAAAATTTAAAACAGTTTCTGGGAAGGGCGTGTGTGTAGTTTTGAACATTTTATCATTTGAATTAGTAGTGTCCGGGGAAATTTAGATTGAATTGGTGAAAAGCGCAATGGCGTTCATTTTTGCGACATCTGAGTAAAAGAGGGCTTGGGGAGGCATTC
>JABMQZ010000087.1 GCA_013202965.1 Bacteroidota bacterium
AAGGCTCACAAATGTTAAATTACTCATTAGCACTGTTTTGTGAGCCTTGGTGTCTTAGTGGCATTTTATAGTTTTTATGTTTTCGGAGGGGACTCAAACTTAAAACTTATAACTAACTACCCTCCTGCTTGTTCAAGCCCCAGTTCCTTCCCTTTCTCAAGCATAAACTCATATGCCGCGTCAAATTCATTTGGGATGATCCCGTCGAGAATGGCATCCTTGATCGCATTTTTTATGATCCCCACATCCCGGCAGGGTTTCAGTCCGAATGTTTCCATCACCAGCTCACCTGATATCGGGGGCTCAAAATTACGGATGCGGTCTTTTTCTTCGATCTCGACAAGTTTTTTCCTTACCAGCTTAAAATTTCTAAGGTAGCGCCTCACCTTTGCAGGGTTCTTGGAGGTGATGTCGGCATCGCAGAGCAACATCAGATCGTCGATGTCATCACCGGCTTCAAAGAGCAACCTCCTGATAGCGGAATCGGTGATCTCCTCCTTTGCCAGTACGATAGGCCTGAGATGAAGCATAACCAGCTTTTGGACGAAGCGCATCTTCTCATTCAGTGGCAACTTCAGTTGCTTGAATATCTTCGGCACCATCTTCGCCCCGACAAATTCATGTGAATGAAAGGTCCATCCGACAGTATTATCATACCTCTTTGTAAGCGGTTTCGCAATATCATGCAACACTGCCGCCCATCGAAGCCAGAGATCGTTTGTTTTTTCCGCAAGATTGTCGAGCACTCCGAGCGTATGTTCAAAGTTATCTTTATGTCCCCGGCCTTCAACGGTTTCTGCACCTTTTAATGCTACAAATTCGGGAAAGATAATCTCCAACAGACCGGCATCATCCAGAAGCCTGAATCCATACGATGGCCTGGGAGCAAGAATGATCTTGTTCAGTTCATCTGCTATCCGCTCGCGCGACACTATGTTGATACGCTCCCTGTTCCTGTGGATGGCTTCAAAAGAAGCTTTTTCAATATGAAAACCCAGCTGCGAAGCAAACCTGATAGCACGCATCATCCTCAGCGGATCATCGGAATATGTGATGTCAGGATCCAGGGGTGTGCGGATCAGCTTTCGCTCTATATCACCGATCCCGTCAAAAGGATCCAGCAGGGCACCATAATCATCTTTCTGTAAGCTGATAGCCATGGCATTGATGGTGAAATCGCGACGGTTCTGATCATCTTCCAGCGTGCCATCTTCCACGATAGGTTTTCGACTATCCCGCTGGTACGACTCCTTCCTGGCACCAACAAATTCGATGATCCATTCCATGTCACCGTAATACTTCAGCATGGCAGTCCCGAAATTTTTATAGTAATTCACTTTTGTGTTGCCACCCAGGTTTTCAGCTACCCTGGCCGCTACTTCAATACCACTGCCTATCACAAGTATATCGATATCTGCAGTCGGCCGGCCCATAATCCTGTCACGAACATATCCGCCAATCACATAGGCAGGCATATCCAACTCACGGGCAGAGCGGGCCAGCAATTCAAAAATATCATTATCCAAAAAGGAGCTCAAATTCTCCATACAGGAGCAAAAATAATAAAATATCAGGAGTGCTTTATGGTATTGTGTGATAAGTTGCAGGTGGAGGATGTATTTTAAATCGCTATGGGGCGTTGGGACTGGGTGACTATGCGACTGTGTGACTATGTGACTATGAGACTTTGAGACTGAGGGTCTGAGCAACCAGCAACCAGTGACCAGTGACCAGTATCCGATTTAAAACTCCCCCTCCACCGTAATATATCCCGGATAATTGATCCTTTTCCCGGAAACATAAACCGAAGGTTTGGCCTTAAGCTTTATCCTGCCGGGTTCACCGCCAAGTCCGGCCAGCTTAAACCCGAAATTCAGAATAGCATCTGCACTTTCCCCGGACAGGGCGTTAAACAAATCGATATTGAGCTGGATGGGAAGGAGGGCTTTGCCACCATCCGGACTCACTTCAAGCTTTCTGTCAACCGTCCCCTTTGTTATTTCTATGTCATCAATAAAAAGTATCCATTTGAATTCATTCATGATTGCCTTCTCCGGGTTAGGATTGTACACTTCCACATTGAGGGTGAAAGACAAAGGGAGATCTCCGCTCAACACTGCTGTGGTGATCCTGGCGGTTTCGGGAAAACTTAAATCAGAAAATTGATCAACATACTGCATGTCCACGCCAGCCAAAGTAACATCCTGAACATCCATGAGCCAGAAACTGCATTCCCCAAAATTTCTCATGGCCCTACTTTGGTCAATGATGCCGCAAGAGGAGAAGAGAGCTATGATACTGATCAGAAGAACAATTTTTATTGATGATGTTTTCATATTTATTGGTTTGGGCGTGGGGAGGGTCAGAGGGTCAGAGATTCAGAGATTCAGAGGGTCAGAGAATCAGAGAATCAGAGACTGTGTGACTATGAACTAAGTGCTTGTGTGGGTGAAGTACATCATAATCCACCGCGTCCGCCGCAGCGAAGCGTAGGAGGATAATCCATAATTCAACACTCTCTTCCCGTCATCCAGTCTTTCTGCAAACTGCCAATGTTTTATTTATCTTTACAAAGGCTTAAGCTTTGTTGTCAATTACCCAAAGATACCTAAAATCCACATTGATTAGTGCGAAAAACAATCAAATGATACTGATCAACAGAACAGAAACCGACCCTTATTTTAACATCGCAGCGGAAGAATATGTGTTAAAAGAGTTTACAGAAGATGTTTTCATGCTCTGGGTGAACAGTCCATCTGTCATTATTGGCAAGCACCAGGTAGCTGCAGCTGAAGCTGACATGATCTATACCTACAAAAAAAATATCCCGCTGATCAGGAGGATTACAGGAGGTGGTACTGTTTACCATGATGAAGGCAACCTCAATTACAGCCTGCTTGTCAGCGGAGAAAAAGGCAAACTGGTCGATTACGAAAAATACTCCGGAAGCGTGATCAGGGCGCTGGCCACACAAGAGCTAATTGCCTCACTGCAAGGAAAAAGCAACCTGGCCATTAAGGGGCTCAAGTTTTCCGGTAATGCCGAACATGTGTTCAGGAATCGTGTCCTTCACCATGGAACCATTCTATTTAATTCCGATCTGGAGAGACTCCGGAAGTGCATCCGCCCTGCCCATAATAATTATTCGGACAAAGCCATCAGGTCGGTTGACAGCAGTATTGCCAACATTACAGATCATCTGCCGGAAAAAATGAGTATGGATAAATTCAGGAAGATACTCCTCAATCAGATAAAACTTGATTTTCCCGTGATTGCCGGGTACAGCTTCAGCATGGAAGATAAACAGAAGATCCGGAAGCTGGTTCATGATAAATATAGTTCACCGGACTGGAATTTCGGCTATTCCCCTAAATATTCTTTATCGAAGGAAATCATATTCATGAAGGAGAAATACAGGATTGATCTGAAGACAGAAAAAGGCATGATCAGGGAAATCATGTTCAGCAAAAATGGATCGAAAGTGTTCACGGGAATATCCCGTCATCTCAAAAACGTCCTTCATCATCCGAAGACAATAAAAGATGTATTTTTAAGCATTAACTTTGCCATGGAAACAGATCATGCAAATCCTGATGAACTGATCGCAGCGCTTTTTTAAAACTTGCTTTTATGACCAACAAACAAATCGAAGTGCTAAGATCACGGCTTAAAGGCGAGGTTTTCCACGACCAGTCCAGTTTATTGCAATATGCCACTGATGCTTCAGCCTATCGGGAAATGCCTTTATTGGTCACAAGGCCGAAAAATGCTGACGACATCAGGGAACTTATCTCTTTTGCCGGGGAACACAAGCTGTCGCTGATCCCTCGTGCAGCAGGAACCTCACTGGCCGGACAGGTTGTTGGAAAGGGGATTATTGCCGATGTTTCCAAACACATGACGAAAATCCTCGAGATCAATCCTGAAGAGCGGTGGGTGCGCGTTGAACCCGGCGTAATTCTCGACGAATTGAATATTGAGTTGGAAAAGCACGGCCTGTTTTTCGGACCGGAAACGTCTACATCCAGCCGGTGCATGATAGGCGGAATGCTTGGCAATAACGCATGTGGTACTCACTCCCTGATTTATGGAAGTACCCGCGATCATACCATGTCAGTTAAAGTGATATTGAGTGATGGCTCCGAAGTTGTTTTTGAACCACTAAGCAAGGATCTGTTCCTCAGCAAATGTGAATTAAACACCCTCGAAGGGAAGATATACAAACAGATCAATAAAATTCTCAGCGATCCGGCAACCCAGGATTCCATCCGCAAAGAATATCCTGACCCGGCCATCAAGAGAAGGAATACAGGCTATGCCATCGACCTGCTTCTGGAATCAGAACCCTTTGTTGCAGGTGCAGAAAAATTCAATTTTTGCAAACTTATCGCAGGCTCAGAAGGAACGCTGGCTTTCATCACCGAGATCAAGCTGAACCTGCTTCCTCTTCCACCAAAAGAAAAAGCGGTGGTTTGTGTTCATTGTGACAGTCTGTATGCGGCATTTCATGGAAACCTGATTGCTTTAAAATATAAGCCCGGAGCAGTGGAATTGATGGATCACAATGTCCTTGAACTCACGAAAGATAACATCACACAACGGAAAAATCGTTTTTTCGTCAAAGGTGATCCAAAAGCCATTCTTATCATTGAATTTGCGAGAGAGCGTAAAGACGAGATCAGGGATATCACTGAAAGGCTTGAAAAAGAAATGCGTGAAGCCGGTTATGGATATCATTTTCCAGTCATTTACGACGATGACATTGACAAAGTATGGGCCCTGCGCAAAGCAGGGCTTGGCGTGCTTTCGAATATGCCGGGCGATGCCAAGCCTGTGGCTGTGATAGAAGATACGGCAGTGAGGCCTGAAGATCTGCCGGACTATATGGAAGATTTCGCAGAACTGCTTAAAAAGCATAAGCTG
>JABMQZ010000088.1 GCA_013202965.1 Bacteroidota bacterium
AATCTGACAATGGCATTTCCCATGGAGAACAGGGCTATGGTAAACGCCAGGCTGGTAACGATCTCACTCATTCCCAATTGGGAGAAATCAACCGGGCCCATTCTGTCGGGCCCTTCAATAATTGGCCAGATGATAAGCTGCAGTCCCGGTGGCAGGGCTGCCACCACCACATAAATGGCGGAAAGCTTAAAATACTCCTTGAGGTTGAGTTTCATGCAAAGAAATTATTCAAAGCAAAAATAGGGATTCTTATTCAGATGTGACGTTAATAAACGTTAATGTGTTTTGTTTTATTTAATTCCTGAGCACATGGCTTAGCATATATTATTTACTCAGCAAGATCGCACTCCCTTACAGTAAATGAAGCAGATTGCTGCCCTGGATGCCTGCCCATAATCCTTTGTTGTTTTGAATAGTATATTTCCTTAACTTTACATTCATTTTACTGCAGAACCAATGAGGGTATGTAAGGAAAATAGCCAATGCTTTTCCGCTGCTAGTGTTTTTAGTATGTGTATTCTTTATTTCTGTATTTTTTCCTCAATCATACTCTTTTCAACTTATCAGCTGCAAGCTCAAACCAAATTGCAGTTTAGCTTCGGCGGGCCCCAGGATGATTTTGGCAGAATGGCTTTGCAGACTGATGATAATGGGTTTATGATTCTGGGGACTACCTTCAGTTATGGCCAGGGAAATCAAGATATTCTGCTTAGCAGGACAGATTCTCTTGGAAATATTTTGTGGTCAAAGACCTTCGGTACCACCGACCGGGATGTGGCTTATACTATTAAAAAAGACCATGGAGGTGGATATATTCTTGTCGGTTGGATCCGCACAGCGCTTCCATATAATGATGATTGGTATATATTAAAAATTGATGATAATGGAAATGTTTTGCAGGAGCAGTTCATAGGTGGGTCGCCTGATGATGAGATCATGAACTTTGAGCTGACCGCTGATGGTGGATATATCTTTTGCGGAAGCAGCAGATCGTTTGGTATTGATGGCGTTGATAATTGGATCGTAAAAACAGATGTTAACCTGAATGTGCAATGGAATAAGACTTATACTACCGGTATAAGTGAACATGGCAGATGTATCATGGAAACATCCGACAATCACTTCATCTTCGTTGGAAACAAGAGCAGTCCCAATCAGCCGGACCGAAATATTCTCTTGATGTACCTGAGCAGTACAGGGGATACGGTATGGGTTAAGGAATTTGGAGCAGCCCCATTTGATGATGGCAGATCGCTGGTCATCGCGAGTGACGGAAACTTTCTTGTGCTGGGCTTTACTGAAAGTTATGGGGTAGGAGGCAGGGATATACTGCTGTTCAAGATAAGCCCGGCCGGGAATGTTCTTTGGGCCAAAACTTATGGCGGGACAGGGGATGAAGAAGCTTTTCACCTTGTCAGCAGCCCTGCCGGGAATCATATGATCGCAGGGACAACAACAAGCTTCGGCAATGGCGGGAAAGACCTTATTCTCCTCAATGTTGATGATAATGGCAATATTATCCGGGCCAATACAATTGGGGGTAGCCTGGATGAGGGAGCGGCATATTTATCAGTAGCCAATGATTTTGGTTATGTAGTAACATGTGGTACGTCGAGCTATGGAAATGGAGGTCAGGATGTCCTCACCATCAAAACAGATCAGGAAGGAAATTCATGCTGCAGCCAGGAAATTATTGGCCTGGTCGGGCAAAATATCAATCTGGCATACTCCGGGATCAGCGTGGATACCAGCAGTGGTATGAATCATCCCAGCCATACCATCATTATTGATAATGTAAATCCACCTTTAGATGTTCTGTGTTATGGTGGGATCAGCATCATTGGTGAAGATACAGTGTGCTCGGGAAGTGGCCCTTTCAAATATAGCTTATCTCCGCAGTTTGATTTTAGTTTTCAATGGACTCTCCCTCCCGGAGCTACGATTACAAGCACCCTCGGTGATACGGTGATTTTTGTTCAGTTTGGGACTCAGTCGGGCTATATTTATGTTATTCATACCAATGGTTGTGACCCTGATCCATTTGATTCCCTGTATGTTAATGTCGTCATGAATGCCTTGGCCTATGCCGGGTCTGATGAATCAATATGCCAGGGTTCGTTCTGGGATTTTAATAATTCGGCTAACCTGCCAGCGGCAGCATCTTATGATTCTATCAAATGGGTAGGAGGATTGGGCAGCTTTAATGATCCTTACCAGCTGCGACCGATATATTATCCGGAGGCCAATGAATTGGGCAGTGTTACATTATCTCTTATTGTCTATGGGACCTCTGGCTGTGGTGATGATACCAATTCCATGGTATTGACCATTTATGCTAAGCCGCTAATTGAACTTGGCAATGATTCAACTATCTGTCAGGGAGACATGATAATCCTGGATCCGGGTGCAGGATATTCATCTTATGTATGGCAGGATGGATCAACGCAACAAGAATTTAATGTTTTTACTGCTGGTATATATTGGGTAGAAGTTACGGATGGTTTTGGATGTATGAACCTGGATACGGTTGTTATCGATGTGATTGAAGTACCTGATTTGTACTTAGGCAATGATACTAATATTTGTGATAATTCAATTCTCCTTGATGCCGGAAATGGTTTTGATAATTATGTCTGGCAGGATGGCTCTGCTGGTCAGCAGTACATTGCAACATTTCCTGGTGTTTATTGGGTTATTGCTGATGTGCAAGGATGCGATAATAGTGATACTATATTGATAGTTCTGGATTGTCCATCTGATCTTTGGTTTCCGAATTGTTTTACTCCTAATGCTGATGCAATAAATGATAAATTCAAGCCCGTATACGAAAATATTTTTCAGTATCAACTATACGTTTTTAATCGTTGGGGGCAACTCATTTATGACTCAAACAATATTGAGGAAGGTTGGGATGGCACAATAAAAGGAAGAAAGTGCCCCAATGGTGTTTACTTTTTTATCGCCGAATATAGAGAGGAAATGAGTGGCACAAATAAATCAGTCAGCGGATCCATTACATTACTAAGATAATATTGTTTACCTCAGCAAGGTCGCGCTTATCATACTCACACAGTCTGATCATTCGGAATTCTTCCCCCAAGCTCTCAGCCATGCAAGGGGGGATCTGTTATGATTAATTTTGTAAGTCAGCTTATATGGCTTTAAGGCTCAGGTCAAGGCTTTTGATCTGGTGTGTCAGGGCACCGACAGAAATAAAATCGACCCCTGTTTCCGCAATTGCCCTGATGCTATCCCCGGTGATGCCACCTGAAGCTTCTGTTTCGTACTTGCTGCCCACTATTTCAACGGCTTCCTTCAGGTCTTCAATGCTGAAATTATCGAACATGACCCTGTCAACACCTCTTGCTTCCATAACTTCTCTGAGCTCTTTCAGGTTCCTGACTTCGATTTCAATTTTCAGGCGCTTGTTTTTGTTTTCAAGGTAGGCCCTTGTTGCTTTGATGGCCTGGGCGATGCCTCCTGCAAAATCCACATGGTTGTCTTTGATCATGATCATGTCGTACAGGCCCATGCGATGGTTGATACCTCCGCCTATCCTGACGGCTTCTTTTTCGAAATACCTGAAATTAGGCGTTGTTTTACGGGTATCCAGCAAGCGTGTATGAAGGCCATGGAGTAAGGATTGCAGATAATGCGTATAAGTTGCAATGCCGCTCATGCGCTGCATAAAATTCAATGCAAGCCTTTCGGCTGAAAGGAGGGAAGCAGAGCGGCCACTGACTTTGAATACTATATCTCCCGGGTGGATCTCTGAACCGTCTTCAATGAATATCTCCATGAGCGTATCAGGGTCAAGCAATTTAAAAACTTTTTCAGCTATCCTGACTCCCGCCAGGATGCCTTCCTGCTTTACCAATAGTTGAGCGGCTCCCTTTTTATCAGCAGGGATGGTGGATAAGGAGGTGTGGTCGCCATCACCGAGATCCTCTTCCAGGGCCAGCTTTATAAAATCATCAAGCTTCATTGTATAAGCTGTTCCTTAGGGTTTATTCCTGTTCAAATTGAAGTTGTACGATCAGGTATTTTTCTTCGGTCTTCTTCAGCAGAACATATGTTTTATAAGATTTGCTGCCTGAGATATATGTGCCGATGATGTATTTTGTTGCTTCGCGTGAAGATCCTGTATGGTTGACTGTATATGATTTCGGAGGATTGTTTTTGAAAAAGTTTTTCATCACCTGCGTAGCATGGGACTTGCTCATGGTCTGATCGGTATCGGGAAGGCTGATATCGAGACTGGAATTGAAATGATCGCTGAGTTTAACAGCATTGGCACTTTTTAATGCAGTGTTAACCATTTCTGCAGCATCCTGTGCCGAAAGGCCTGATGATAAACCGAAAAGCATAGCTGCCTGAATGATGAAAATATATAGCAAAAACCTCATAATTTTTTATTTGGTAAATAAAAACTACAAACAACGCGCCAAACCACTTTCAAAAATAGTGATTATTCTGATTAGAATCGCATATGCATTGTTTAATGTTGATTATTTTGCCTTATCTTGTTCTTCTTATCATAAATCTAAACATATGAATATCATTATCACAGGTGCGAGCCGTGGTATCGGGTGGGAACTCGCCATCAGCCTTGCCGGATCAGGCCAACATAAAATTGTCGTTATAGCAAGAAGTGCAGAGAAGCTCAGGAAACTAAAATCTTATTGTGAAGAGAATAAAGCCCTGTCAGAAATTGTCACGCTTCCTTTCGACCTTGAAAAAGGAGATTATGAAAGCCTGTCAACAGAGATCCGCAGCCATATGCAGGACATTCATATACTGGTGAATAATGCAGGTGTTCTTGTGAATAAGAAATTTGGCCATCTGACTTCAGAAGACTTCGATCATATGATGCATGTGAATGTGAGATCAGCATTCCTGCTGACCCAGTCGCTTTTGCCTCTCTTTGATGAAACAGCCCATGTGCTGAATATCAGTAGCATGGGTGGTGTACAGGGCAGTGCCAAGTTTCCGGGATTGTCTTTATACAGTGCCAGCAAAGGCGCCCTTGCCATTCTCAGTGAATGCATGGCAGAAGAGTTGAAGGGATTTGGTGTCAGCGTGAATTGCCTTGCCCTCGGTGCGGCGCAGACAGAAATGCTTTCAGAAGCCTTTCCGGGATATAAAGCTCCTGTGTCGGCTGAAGAGATGGCCAATTATATTGCAGAATTTGCTTTAAGCGGCCACCGCTATTATAATGGAAAAATACTTCCGCTGAGTCTCAGCACTCCGTAAACAATTTGAACTCCCGCTTGTTACTACATTAAAAATAAATATATTTGCGCGGTTTTTATGACAAACGACATGGAAAGTATAAGCCATCCCGGAATAATCGAGCAGGTAACTGAGGATAAGATCATTGTAAAGATCATTGCCATGTCAGCCTGTTCCTCCTGCCATGCCAAAGGCATGTGTAACGTGGCTGATATGGAAGAAAAAGTTGTTGAGGTCAGGAAAATACCCCATAGGGATTTTCAAAAGAATGACCAGGTTACAGTATCAATGAAAAAGTCACTTGGTAGCAGGGCTGTATTGCTTGGATACATCTTTCCCTTTGTGCTGATGATCGTAACATTGCTCCTGGTATTATTTCTGGCCGGCAATGAAGGTTCGGCAGGCCTGTCAGCTATGCTTGTATTGATCCCTTATTATTGGCTGCTGTATATCTACCGGAGCAAACTTAAAAGCACATTCAGTTTCACGATTGATTGATACAGGGGGCTTTTTTGACAAACTTATATGAAAGAGGAAAGCTTGTAAGTTTTTATATGTGGATCATGTAAGATTTAACATGCTTATTCAACAAACAGTATATTATAAACTCAATGCTAACATAATTTAATAAACTATGCAGAAAAAATTATTCTTGTACGTATTAGCTGCAATGCTTTTTATTGCAGGCTTCGGACAGACGGGGGCACCTACCCTGGTCGTGGAAGCTGCTTATTTTGATGAATCCCCGGCTTTGCGCGATATGCCTGCCATTCTTACGGGTGAAAAAGACCGTTCGTGGAAAAATGGGATTGTCGAAAATAAATCGCTTGAAAAAGAGATCAAGCAAAGGATCAACAATGCACCGGCCAATCAGCCGGATGGTGCACATCAGAAATTCTATCCCAACTATGGGTCACGTGGACCGCTGCTTGGATTTGAAGGGGTTGGAAATGTAAATGGCGTATATCCGCCTGATACCGATGGAGATGTGGGTCCTAACCATTATTTTCAGATGATCAACCTTTCTTTTGCCATCTGGGATAAGCAAGGAAATAAACTATACGGACCGGTGAACAACAGCACCTTATGGCAGGGGTTTGTTGGTCCCTGGACAGGAACCAATGACGGCGATCCTATCATCCTTTATGACGAGGCTGCCGACCGCTGGATGGCTACCCAGTTTGCCCTGAATACAAGCAATGGTGTCAAGTACCAGTTGATTGCTGTTTCCCAAACTCCTGATCCGCTGGGAGAATGGTACAGGTACGCTTTTGCCATGGTGGCATTTAATGATTACCCAAAATTCTCCGTTTGGAATGATGCCTACTACGCTTCCTGGAATATGTTCGGCAGCTACACCAGGGTTGGTGTTGCCGCTTTTGAACGTGATGAGATGCTGATCGGGAACCCGAATGCAAGGATGGTATATTATGATCAATCGGCAAGTACCTTCGGAATGCTTCCTGCAGATTTTGACGGGACACCGCCTCCGGCAGGAACCCCGGGCTTTTTCATCCACCTGAGAAATTTTTCTGACCATAAGATGGAGATTTATGAATTTGATGTTGACTGGAATAATACAGCCAATAGCTCATTCACTCTTTCAACAACGCTTTCACCTTCCACATATAGTACCAATGTTGGAGGGGTTCCACAGCCGAATACCACCCAGAAACTCGATGACCTGTCTGTCTTCCTGATGTACAGGTTGCAATACAGGAATTTTGGCTCACATGAATCCATGGTAACCAATCATACGATCAGTAACAGTGGCAGGGCTGCTGTGCGATGGTATGAATTGCGAAAGACTAGCGGAAACTGGTCAATCTACCAGGAAGGCACATATGCACCTGATGTCGTAGAACGCTGGATGGGCAGTATCGCCATGAATGGAAATGGCGACATCGGCCTTGGCTATTCTGTTTCAAATGCAAGTGTTTTTCCTTCCATCCGGTATACCGGCCGCAGGGATGGTGACCCGCTTGGACAGATGACCATTGCTGAAGTTGAAGTAAAATCAGGACTGAGCTCTCAAACAGGTATCGACCGTTGGGGAGATTACAGCTGTATGTCAGTGGACCCTGTCGATGACTCGACATTCTGGTTTACTACAGAATACAGAAAATCGTCAAACTGGGGTACCCATGTGATTTCATTCGATCTTGGGCCTTTAATCCCACCTACAGCTTATGCAGGAGAGGATACTACCATCTGTGTGGATGAACTGTATCCTGCCAACGGAAGCGTTACAAGTGCACAATCTGTGTTATGGACCACTGCTGGAGATGGCTTTTTTCAGAGCCCGACTTCAGTGAATACCTTATACCTGAGGGGAAACAATGATATTATCAATGGACAGGTGTCACTGGCCCTCACCGCCTATGGTTATGAATCCGGATGGGAAGCCACCGACAGTGTCATGGTATACCTTGCAGAAGAACCTATGGCCGATGCCGGAAATGATACCCTTCTCTGTACCGGGGAAGTGCTTCAGCTTTCGGGGATGGCTACAAATTATGATGAACTGATGTGGACCACTGCCGGTGACGGGACATTCAGCGATCCTGCCGTCCTTGATGCGATTTACACGCCGGGAACACAGGATATTGCAAATGCTTCTGTAATACTTACATTATCCGCCATTGGCACGGAAGGCTGTATTGGTGAAGACGATGACGATATCATCGTTACTATTGATGAATGTACAGGCCTGAATGACTTGGATGACAATGCACTGAGCCTTGGAATAAGGCCTAATCCAAATAGGGGTGTCTTCTCATACGATATACATTCCAAGGGTTCTGCTGATGTGCTTATTGAGATGCTGAACCTGCAGGGACAGCTCGTGTTTACACAACGGCTTGGCGGGTTACAAGGTGTCTACACAGGAAGTATTGACATTGGCAACAACCCGAAAGGGATCTATTATCTCAGGATCAATAACGGACAGGATGTACGTATTGAAAAGGTTCTGGTACAATAAATAAGAATACATACTATCTTTGGGGTGCTGTTTGAAGATTCATGCAGCACCCTGATATTTTCAAAACCTAATTGATAATGATGAAAAAGACACTACTCCTATTACTTGTTACAACTCTGACAGCAAACCTGGCAACATCCCAGGATGAGAGCCTTGCTCCAAAACTGATTACGAAAGCAACATATTTCCGCAAAACAATACCCCTGAGGGAGATGACCATCATCCTCCCGGGTGAAAGGGATAGAAGCTGGAAAGATGGCATTATCAGGAACGAGGTTGTGGATGATGTTTTTAGCACAGACAATGCTTTACCCACAGGGCCTGATCCTGTTGCCCAGCGCTATAATGGACAGCTGCAACACCGCGGCCCGAATGTTAACTTCGATGGTGTGGGTAATGTCAATGGTGTGCTTCCTCCGGATACAGATGGAGATGTAGGGCCAAACCATTATTTCCAGATGATAAACCTTTCATTCAGCATATATGATAAGGCCGGAAACCAGCTTTACGGACCGGTCGACAATAGCACCCTCTGGAATGGGTTTATCGGGCCATGGACTGGAACAAATGATGGGGATCCGATACTTCTTTACGATAGTGAAGCAGACCGCTGGATGGCCAGCCAGTTTGCCATTAATACAAACAACGGAACCTACTGGGAACTTATCGCGATTTCAGAAACTGGTGATCCGCTGGGAGCATATTATCAATATGCGTTTGAATTTCCGGCTTTCAATGATTACCCCAAATTCGGGATCTGGCACGATGGATATTATGCAACCTTCAATATGTTCGGAGCGTATTTCAGGGGGGCTGCCGCGGTTTTCGAAAGAGATAAGATGCTGCTGGGAGATTCCACTGCCAATATGATCTTGTTTGATATGCCCGAAGGCAGTGATCAGAATAATATGCTTCCGGCCGACTTTGATGGACCGCCACCTCCGGCAGGAACACCCAACTATTTTATCAATTTCAAGGATGATGCCTGGGGTTATGCCTTTGACAGGCTGGTAGTATGGGAATTTATCACCGACTGGACCACACCTTCCAATTCTGTTTTTCAGGAGGCATATATTCTACAAACAGAAGCCTTCGATTCTCAGCTTTGTGAGGCGCCACGCTGGCAGTGTATCCCGCAACCGGGCGTTTCTACCAAACTGGAGGCATTGAACGACAGGCTGATGTTCAGGTTGCAATACAGGAATTTCGGGACCTATGCCACCATGGTACTTAATCATACTGTAGATGTTGACGGCAATGGACTGGCAGGGATTCGCTGGTATGAACTCCGCGACTCCCTGGACGGGAACGGATGGAATATTTATCAGCAGGGAACGTATTCTCCGGATAATTTCCATCGCTGGATGGCAAGTATAGCCATGAATGCTGTAG
>JABMQZ010000089.1 GCA_013202965.1 Bacteroidota bacterium
ATTCATCAGCAATGGCAAATGGATTTCACATACCTGAAAGTTGTTGATTGGGGTTGGTACTTCCTGGGAACAGTACTGGATGATTACTCCAGGTATATTGTATCCTGGGAACTAAGCACTGAGATGACAGCAGTGGATTCAGAACAAGTCGTTGATAAAGCATTACGTATTACCGGGTTAAAAAACGAAAACAGGCCCCGATTATTAAGTGATAACGGGCCCTGTTTTCGTTCAGCTGACTTTAAAGAATATCTTAAAAGTGAAGACATGGGGCAGGTTTTTGGAGCTCCATATCATCCGCAAACACAGGGCAAGATAGAACGTTATCACAGGACGATGAAGAATGTAATAAAGCTTGAAAAGTACTATACGCCCGAGCAACTAAGGAATAACATTGAAGCCTTTGTCGATTATTATAACAATCGCAGGTACCATGAAGCACTCGATAATCTGACACCGGCAGATGTATACTTTGGAAGGTCTGAGGAGATCCTTAAAACGCGAAGGGAAACAAAAAGAAAAACAATAGCTTTAAGGAGAAAAGATTATTTTATTCAGAAAGCTCAGGTGATATAAATTGGAATTTAATACGAAATGAAGTATCTTTGAAAAAGAGAAAAGTACACTTTAGCAATTAACTAAAAAGTGTCCAACTTTGTTTGAAGTCAAACAATTCTCCCTCGCAAGTTCATTATCACCAAGTAAGCTGTAATAGTCACCAAGGTTTCGGTATGATTTAGCTTGCTGAGGAAGTTTCTGTGCATATTGCTGATAATATATCAATGATGAATCGAAATTGCCCAATTGCAAGTATAAATCACCCAGGGTACTTATATATTGGTATTGTTCCGGATCAATGCGCAGGATCTCTTTATATTCATTAATAGCCTCCTCAAACATATTACGAGCGGCATAACGCTCTGCAAGTGTGGAATGGGCCATCAGGTCATCCGGATACAAGTCGACCCACATTTTTACAATCGCAAGTGCTTTTTCGGGCTGCTGTCCTAAAACATAATATACATATTTAACAATGAATTGTTGTCGTTCAGGCAGTTTGTAGAGAAGATTTTCCTTTGCATACTCCAATGAATTGCGGGCTGCATCAATATCACCAATATTTAAATAGGAAATCGTAAGGACCACATAGGCCAGTGCAAAACCGGAATCTTCCTGAATAGCTAATTCCAGAAGTCGTACATTATCTGCATAGTTTTTCAAGACGTTTTCCTTCATGGATAACGAAAAATAATAAAGCGCTTTCTCAGAAGCTGTGAATATCTCAGAAACTGGCAGGTCGATCGTTTCAGAAATATGAGATTCGGGCAGACCCATGGCTTTTTTAATCTCGATCGATAATTGATCCACGAGGTTAAATGGACTTTTATCCTGCAATGAAAATTCAGAGATCAGACGGATTAGCTTTGTATCATACAATTTTACGCTTAATATGTATTCATCCTTATCTTTGTCCAGATAGCCAAACATGAAATAATTCATGTTTCTTTGTTCTGCAAATCGTTTCATCAAAGTGAGTGGAAGCCCAACACCATTTTCATAGCCTGCATCTGCCATTTTCGAATAAATTATCATGGCATTTTCCGGAGTTAACAGAATATCTTGCGATATATCATGCACCATCATCGCCGGGATGCTGTACTGCAGGTAATCCAAAGACGTATCACCGCTAATATTCTCCATATTAAAAATGAATATTTTCTTCCGGAATTCATTTTTTAAGAGCAGTTTTTCAATTTTTTCACCATCCTCATTCTGAACAGTAACTTTGGTAGTGATGGCCCCCAGGTCTTTTCCTTTGAAAACAAAGACCAGGACTAATACGGCCGCTATAATATTCAAGGAAAGGCCAAAGAGTTCAATTTTTGTCCATCTACTAACACCCTTTTTTCCATGAAAATAGGAGATCAGGATAATGCTTGGGATCAGCGACAGTAAGATGTACCATATGAGATTGGTAAGGTGAGGCGATAACATATATTCCTTCACCATGAATCCAATGCCAATTTTAACCAGGTAAGACATCAGAAGGTAGATGCCTGTTATTTGAATGACCCGCCTCTGCCAGAGATCTTTTAAAAATGGTACTCTTTTGTGAGATTCCTCAAGCTCTTCTGAAATTACCTGGTAGATCTCAACAGCCTGATCAACACCTTTTAATTCTTTCTTCCCGATGGAAGTTGTGATGATATCATTCTGGTTCCGGATCTGGCTTCTTACATCCGCCGAAATACAAATGCCTCCTGCAGGTGCAAGAGGTTCAATCCTGGCAGCTATATTCACAGCAGAGCCAAACACATCCCCTTCTTCAAAAATAACATCGCCAATATGTATTCCGGCCCTGATGGTCAGCTCCTCATCTTTCAGTTTTTCCTGTACGGCCATGGCAAAACGGACAGCCCTGTTTGCACTGGTGAACATCATTAACAGCCCGTCACCGATTTCTTTAATTACTTCTCCTCCAAATTCTTTAACCATAGGGAATATCATTTCCCTTTGTCTTGCAAGGAGCTTCATGGTGCCCTCTTCATCGGTCTCCATTCTTTTTGTATACCCAACTATATCGGTAAAAACTATCGCTGCCAGCTTATGGTCTTTCATATTGGAGGATTTTGATACAACAAAGCTAATTATTTATCCAACACCAATTTACAGCAGAGGGCAATTTCGGACAATCATCTATGTCGTGCAATTCTACTGCTGCTGTGCATGCTGGAGAACGCGTGAAACTCCGACCTGCCGGGTGTACAAATAAGAATATTAGCTACTTTTAAGTCCTGTAAAAACAAAATCCCCCCTATGAGAACAACAGCTTTTCTATTATTATTGGCATCACTCCTGCTTACCTCCTGTCAGCAAGGCATTAACATTGCTCAAAATGGAAAGAGCAGTTATACGGTTATTATCCCACAGGAAGCGGGTAAAACCGATTCCACAGCCGCCTCGTACCTATCGAAATACATCAGCGAAATGACGGAAGCGGGTATCCCGGTTCTCCATGATTCAGCTGCTCCCGGTAACTTTGAGATTTGTATCGGGAATACCAACCGTTTTGATTTTTCCAAAGAAGAACTTTCTCCGGATGCCTACATAATCAGATCAATGGATGAAAAATTATTCATTGTGGGTGGGGATCGTAAAGGCACCATATATGGTGTCATTGATCTGCTTGAACAATGGGGTTGCAGAAAATTCAGTCCTGATGCATCCCACATTCCGAAATATGATCACCTGGATCTTGATCCGATCGATCGATACAATGCACCGGCAAACGATCTTCGAATTATTAACGGGAAGATGACAGCTAACCCGGAATTTGTTGATTGGTTAAGGGTCACAACCATCCCTGAAGTTTCACCTCCAGGATATTATGTACACACTTTTCACAGGCTTATTCCCAGGGAAGAGTTTTTTGCTGATCATCCTGAATATTTTGCCTGGCTTGGAAATAAATACAGCTTCGATCAACCATGCCCGTCAAACCCTGAAGTCAAAAATCTGATCATTGAAAGGCTTGCCCTGGAAATGGAAAAATATCCTGATTATGACATATGGTCGGTATCACAGAATGATAATTTCACCTATTGCCGCTGCGACAAATGTGAAAAAATCATTGAGGAAGAAGGCAGTCCGGCAGGCCCGATCATCCGCCTGGTAAATGATGTTGCTGCACATTTTCCTGAAAAGACCATTGCCACCCTGGCCTACCAATTTTCACGCACTGCACCCCTGAAAACAAAACCTGCCGACAATGTTTTGGTG
>JABMQZ010000090.1 GCA_013202965.1 Bacteroidota bacterium
AGGCTATTTAGGGTTTATAAACACAAATAAGTTTTTCAATTCAGAATATGGGAAACCTTTACGAGATTATTTAGCCTCTTTTAGAATCCAGGAGATAATTAATTTTGAACAAGCTGCAATTTTTAAGGACGCACTTGTTTCAAGTACAATATTATTACTCGAAAAGAATTCTCCATCTAAACAAATAGAATATGTTGAATTTATGAAGGAACAAGTTACTCCTGAAAAATTCGAAATTGAAAAAATAAAAAGGAAACTATTATTTAGCAATGAATATTTAAAGACGAAATCTTGGTTATTTAAAAGCCCAAAGATTGGCAAGCTTTTGAGTAAAATAAGTGATGTGGGTACAAGTTTTGGTGAGCTGAAAGATATCAAGATAAAGAGAGGAATTACAACGGGTTATGATGACGCTTTTATCATAGACGAATTGCAATTTATAGAGTTTACATCTATAGATTCATCTTGTCAAAGAATTCTTAAACCATTGCTAAAAGGAAAGCACATTAAACGTTACTATATAGATAAATCAAAATTATGGTTAATAAATTCTCACAATGGTTTAACGGGTAAATTAAAAAGAATTAATCTAGAACGAGATTACCCTGAATTGTTTAAATATATTAATTACATTAATAATACTTCAAGAGGGAAAGTAGAAAAGAGAAGTGATAAAGGTATGCATTGGTCTAATTTACGAAACTGTGCTTTTCTTGAAGAATTTGAAAAGCCGAAAGTTGTTTGGGGATTAATCTCAGGCAACTGGAGTTTTGCATTAGATTTAAACAAGAATTATCTAACTAGTGCTTCCTATTTTCTTACCAGCAATAAATATCATCCTACAGTATTCATTGCACTTATGAATAGTAAATTATTTAAGTTTTATTTTGAAAATGTTGGAGAAATGACGGCAGGGGGAGCGTATGTTCTGAAAAAGGCATCTATTGAAAAGTTTATTTTCCCTAATGAACTATCCGTAAACCAAGCGAACTGCCTTATTAAAACCGTTCAGTCTATTCAACTTTTAATTTATGAAAAAATTAAAAAAGAAAATAGGTTCCTTAATTATCTCCATTCCCAATTTCAACTAGAAGCACTAAGCAAAAAACTCCAAAATTGGAGTGAATTAGAGTTTGGGGAGTTTATAAATGAACTCAACAAAGTCATTAAAAAGATGAGGGGGACAAAACTCTCTAAAATGGATGAAATGGAATGGATTGAGGTATTTGAAACTAAGAAATCAGAAGCACAGAATTTAAAAGACAAAATAGATAAAACAGACCAAGAAATTGACCAATTGGTTTATGAATTGTACGGGTTGAGTGAGGAGGAAATAAAAGTAGTGGAAGGACAAAATAGAAATACTAATTAACACTAAATCTGTCCCTTATGAGTGAAATGTTAACTGAAATTAGAAGGGTTGTCGATGAGGATGTGAGTAACAGAGTTGATCAAAATGATGTAATTTATGAAGCAATCACTAATTCTATACAATCAAATGCGACAAAGATCATTTGTTCATTGCATTCATATGACAACCTTACACCAGAAAATGAGCTTCAGTCTTCGATAAGGAAGGTTGATAATATAACAATAGTTGATAACGGAGATGGTTTCAATGATGACAATTACAACTCATTTTGTAAGTATAGAAGTGGATTTAAAAAGTCAGTTGGGGGTAAAGGTATTGGCAGGTTCACTTTTTTAAAGGTTTACAATAAAAATAATTATACAAGTAAGTTATTTAATGAACAGGAAGTTCGGTCATTCACTTTTGATAGAAATTTTGACACTGAAAATCTAAACAAAGCAGTAGAGAAAGTCCAAGAAAACCTTACTGAGGTCTCTTTTATTTCAGTTACTAATCAATATCTCAATGAGGATAGACACCTTGACAGAAGAATTATCCTAAATCTAAATAATATTAAGGAAAAAGTATTGTTAAGGCTACTTCCAACTCTGTTTTTTTATAAAAAGACTGGGGTGAATATTGAAATTCAATTCATAGAAAAGGACAAAGAGGGTGTGGAGGTGATAACCCATCAAGAGATTCCTGATTTTACTAAATCTACATTTAAAATACGAGATAAGGAGGGAATGGATAGAAACTTCATATTACATCACAATATAACACCCAAAGACGGTGAATTGTATGCTTTCTATTGTGCTAACAATAGAACCGTTTGTGATTTTTCATCTAAGGACTTCAAACTTAGTTTACCATATGGGTATTCAGGCTTCCTACTATTAGAGGCCAAATATTTAGATGAACATGTAAACAATGAAAGAAATGATTTTGACATCTTTCCGATAAAGACGGATATGTTTTCAACTTTATCGTGGGATATGATAAATACGGGTGTTAAACCTAAAATTACAGAAATTGTTAAAGCAGGTATCCCTGAAACAAAACAAGTGAATAAAAGTAAACTTCAAGATATTCAAGAAGAAAGGCCATATTTAATTAATTATATTGACGATGATGATATTGATATGGCTGGATTTCTAGATAAAAAGCAGCTCATAGATAAAGCAAAAAAGAAATTTGATTTCGCAAAAGAAAAGGTACTGCTAAACTCTGGTAAAGATGAATACACTGACCATGATCTTCATGAAGCAATTCAGTTAACACAGAATGAATTAGTATCATATATCTTTGATCGTGCTCAAGTTATTGAGCGCCTTAAAGCAATGCTAGATAAGAATGAAGAAGTCGAATCTATAATCCATAATCTATTTATGGAACAATATACTGAAGATGAGTATTTCTGTGTGAATAAAAACAATCTTTGGTTATTAGATGATAGATACACAAGCTACAGCTATGCTGCAAGTGATAAGAGAATTAAAGATATTTTAATTAAGTTGGATTCTTTTAATGGTGATGAAGAAGGGATTAATGATAAACCTGACATCTCATTATTTTTCTCTCATTCTCCTCAAAATAAAAATGGATTAAAATCAGTAATCATTGAATTAAAACCATTTGATAGAGATGCGAAATCCGACAAGAAAAAATTTGCTGGAATTCAACAACTATTAGACTATACCGATGCATTAAAAGAAAAGGAAAGAATTGAAGAGATTTGGGCATTTTTAATCACTGATGTTGATGAAAAACTTTCAGGAAGGCTTATTCGAGATGGATACCAAAAACTATTTTCTACGAAAGACCCTATTTACCATAGGAAATATGAGAATGGTGTTTCGATTTATGTTGTAAGTGCAAAAACTCTAATTTCCGATGCGGAAGCTAGGAATAAAGTTTTTCTAGAAATTGTCAAAAAGCAAAGTAAGCTTAGTAAAATTCTTGAGAATATTGTTGATTAATATTGAATTTCTAAATTCCGATGCATTCCAATCTTTTTCCATGAAAAGACCTAGATTCAATGCACATGAGTCTTAACTTACAACCCCTCATACACATCAAATATTTCTTTCTCCCGAATCCCCAAATAAATTTTAGTGGTTTGGATGTTGGAGTGATTGAACATTTCACTTAAAAGAATCAATGAGCGGTCGGAATTGTCATTATTCTCAAAAACCCTGCGGCCAAAGCTTTTTCTTAAAGAGTGGGATTTGATTTTATCTGGATTCTTGCAGAGTTTATATTCCTGGGCAATTTTCTTGAGTTTTTTATTCACGTACTGAATGGAAATTGTGGAGGTCCCAAATCTATTTAGAAAAATATTGTCAGTAATATTGATATCTTCAATCTGGCTGAAGATCCGTTCAATAGTTACTTTTAAATTTGGATTCAATTTTATCCTGCGGAATTTTCCTGTTTTCTTCTCTGTTACCTCGAGGAGGTCTTTTTCAAGAATGTCTTCCCACCTCAATTTAAGAATGTCGCTAATTCTTAGCCCTGTATAACTGCCGATTGAAAGAAGAAGGGCGAATTTGTAATTACCGTCCCTCTCTAGCTTAAGGATGAGGTTCTGGAGTTTTTCCCATTCGATGTAATCTGCGGTAGTCTTTTGTCCTGAAAGTGCCATTTGACGCGTGTTTTAGAAGTTTCGGGCTATGCTACAGCTTTAAAGTTTCAAAAACAAGGCATTTTAAAGCAAAGTGAAACGTTTTTTTGAGGGAAAAACAAGAATGTGATTTTAACAACTGATTATCAAGGATATAGGAAAATAGTCAAGTTTCACTTATTGTAAAAGTGAAACATAGTACGCTGTTATAAAATTATTTATATTTACGACACTAATACTTAGCTTGCCTTCAGTGTAGATAGTTTCTTATTGAAACCACATTTATTTCTTGGACCCAGGTCCTTTCCTATGGACGCCTCTACTTCTTGGATCATACCTTGAAGCGCTTTTTCTTCTTTTTGAAGATAATTTCTTTTTGTCCTTTTTGGAAGTATCCTTTGCCAATAATTCAACTGTATTATTTAAATCTCTAATGCTTAACTCGCTAAATTCCTCATTTAATTCAAAACCGATGTATTTTCGGCCAAAAATTAATGCTGTTTTTCCTACTGTTCCTGAGCCTGAGAAGGGATCGAGGATTATATCACCTTCTCTTGAAGTTGTTAGGATTGGAATAATAGGCAAATAGAGAGGCATTAAAGCTAGATGGTCAACCATTACATCTAGCTTTTTCAATTCCATTTGCCTAATTGAAGCGGTAGATCCGAAAATAACATTTCTAACAGTTTGTTCATCAAGAAAGTCCCTAAATCTTTCATAAGTTTTAGATAAAATATATCCTCCTTTATTTTTTTTGGTTGATTGAGCATTTCTACTCCCTGGCATCTTTACCAGATTTATCTCATCACTCTCTTTCCAGTTTTTAAATTCTTGATAATAATACTCATCGGGGTCCTTAACCAAGTGAAATACCTTTTCATAAATTGGTTGCAGTCGTTTTGTTTTACCTTGAGGAACGCCAGTTGATTTTTTCCAAATAATTTCATTTACCATAAACCAACCTTCATTATCACACAGGTTAAGTAATAATCTTGGAGGTATTAAATAATTCTCACCTACTCGATATGTATCTCCAATATTTAAAAAGAACGAGCCCTTGTCACTTAAAACCCTCCGAACATCCCTGAAATGTATTGATAACGCCTGTATAAATTCTTGTGCTGTTCTTTCAAGCCCTAGAGGCATCTCCCCTTTTGTCTTAAGTCCATAATTTCTAAGATTCCAATATGGAGGACTCGTAAAAACAACTTGTACTGAGCCACTTTTTACCTCATTCATTATATTAGAAGACTTATTGTATATTTTAAATTCTGAGGAATCAGTTTGTGTTGATTTTCTTTCAGTCCGTTTTATTTTTGCTTTTTCTCTTTCTTCCTTTTGTTTCTTGAAGTCTTTAACTAAAATTGATGCCCTATATGGTGACATTTCCTTTTTGAATATTTTATCTACTAATCCTAGGTTTTTATTCTCCTGTGATTCTTTCTCGAAATCAGAAACAGAGATAAGTCTTCTTAGTGATGAGGCACTTAATGGACTATCTGTTATGGTAGCGGCTATTTCAAACCGATCTCCACCTATTTTTCCATATGGATTACTCTTATCTGATTTTAGCAAATCATTTCTTCTTCCTTGATTCTTTCCTAATATTCCAAGTATTGCTTCTACTTCATTAATAATTTGCAAGGGTGTCTTTACTCTTTGTTTATTATGAGAAACTATTACCTCTACCTCTTTTAGTTCGTCATAAACATCATTGACAATTGCACGTAGTTCGGGAAGTCCTAATTTTAATGCGGCATAATATCTTCTTACTCCCGATAAAATAACATATTGGCGATTTATAATAATTGGTTCCAATTGGCCAACAAGGCGCATATTTTCCGCCATCCATTTAATTTCCTTAGAATTTTTTCTTTCTCGATAAATTGTCCTTGAAAGTTTATGTATTCTAAGTTTGTAAAGTGGTACATTAATCAGCTCATTTACAGGAGCCAACTCCTCCATTTCTTCTTCTTCTAGCTCATCATCGTCTTCTTCAGGCATTTCAGGGTATTCTACCATGATATATTATTTTATGGAATTAATATTTCTGACAACTTCCTGTCAATTGACAGGAAGTTGATTTATACTACAAATATGGGTAAGTTCTTATAGAATTCCAAGTCCTCCGTAATGAAATGGATTGAGGAGGTAATTTAACTCCATTCTTTAGATTTTGGGAGGAATTATCAAGTCATTGATGAAAATCTAATCTTAAGCTTCACTTTGATGATAAGTGAAACTTCATTAATCCTTGATAGAATGAGATATGATTTAACTACTACCCATTCTTAGACCACGGGATTACAAAT
>JABMQZ010000009.1 GCA_013202965.1 Bacteroidota bacterium
ATAAGCTTCCCTGATTTTCAGGGGAGATGTGCCGCTTTTGCGGGACAGAACAGAAATGCTTATTTTTGCTTCATGTATAGCCTGTCTTATAAAGGGAAAATATATCCAACTATGATCATCCGGCTGCTGGTCGTATTGCTTTTCTTTTCGCTTTCCCGCCTGCAATTCTTTTTATTTAATGCTCATTATTTCAACGATCTCGATGGAAATGACGTGATGATGGCATTTTTTGGAGGGCTTAGGTTCGATATTACTGCAGTGATCGTGCTGAATTCCCTCTATATCCTCATGAATGTAATTCCTCTGCCGTTCAGGTATAAAAAATACTGGCAAATTCCCTCCAATATCATATTTTATATTACCAATATTACAGGATTTGCATTGAACAGCGTTGATACGGTATATTTCCGCTTTACTTCGAAACGGATGACGGCTGACATCTTTTCATTTCTCGGTACCGGTGAAGAGGATTTTATTCATCTTGCACCAAGCTTCCTGAAGGACTTTGCCTGGGAATTCACGACATGGATCGTGTTGTCTGTATTGTTTATATGGATCATATCCCGTATAAAGCCAAAGGATCCTAAAAGCGTTCATGGCTTAAGGTTTTACTTTTTTAATACCGTGTTTTTCCTGCTCACAGGCACTCTGAGCATTATAGGTATTCGTGGTGGCTTTCAGTTGCGGCCGATAACCATCATCGATGCGGGTAAATATGCCTCTGCAAAAAATGTGTCACTGGTACTCAATACTCCATTTTCTATCATAAAGTCATTTGGTCACACCGGTCTTCAGGAAGTCAGGTATTTTGATGATGAAGAAAGTATGATCGCCATTTACAATCCCGAACATTATCCTGTAAGCTCAGACACATCAACTGCCTTCAGGCCTTTGAATGTGGTAGTACTGATCATGGAAAGTTTCAGTACGGAATATATTGGATCCCTCAACGGGCTCGACGATGGGATTTCCTATACACCTTGCCTGGATTCGATCATACAGCAAGGACTGGCTTTTCGTGCTTATGCCAACGGGAAACAGTCTATGGAGGCCTTGCCGGCCATCGTTGCGGGCTTGCCTTCTATGATAAGGAAACCATATATTACTTCGGCATATGGCGGGAACCGTATCAACAGCCTTGCCAGCCTCCTCGGAGAAATGGGATACAATACTGCATTTTACCATGGTGGAAGGAACGGGACTATGGGCTTTGAGGCATTTGTCGGCATGGCAGGATTCGATAAGTATATCGGGAAAGATGAATATGGGAATGAGGCAGAATTCGATGGATTCTGGGGTATTTATGATGAAGCTTTTTTTGAGTTTTTCAACAGCAAACTTGATGATACCAAGCAACCTTTTCTTGCATCTTTCTTTTCGCTTTCCTCACACCACCCTTATATGGTCCCGGATAAATACCATGGTAAATTCAATCAGGAAACCCTGGATATCCACGAAAGCATAATGTATGCCGATTATGCCCTCGGGAAGTTTTTTGAGAAAGCATCTTCATCGGATTGGTTTGAAAATACCTTGTTTGTGATTACTGCCGACCATACATCTCTCTCTTATAATAAACAATATCAGACCCCCGCGGGAATTTATGCCATACCGCTGGTGTTTTATATGCCAGGAAATATCAGGCCGGAGATCAGCCGGGAGATTGCCCAGCAAACCGACATCATGCCAAGCATATTGGCTTGTCTGAATTATGAAAAACCTTATGTAGCGTTCGGGAACAACCTTTTCGATACTACATCCTGCCACTTCTCAGTGAGCTGTTTAAATGGAACCTATCAGTTGCTTAAAGATGGATATTCCCTGCAATTTGATGGCAGCAAAGCAACAACAATGTTTATTCTTGACGAAGATGGTCCTTCCACCGTGAATCTCCTGCAGGATGAACCGCTGAAGGCTCTGGAACTCGAAACCTTTCTGAAATCGATCATACAACAATATAATCATCGCCTCATCAGTAATAATTTAGTAATTCGCGTTGTGAATGAATGAGCCACAAAAAATACTATTCATCATCAACCCTATTTCAGGTGTAGGACAACAGGGAATGGATGAGTTTAAAAAGCTTGTTGGAAATGTGCTCGACCATGCTTTGTTTTCTCCTGAGATCATGGTTTCCCAATACGCGGGTCATGCAAAAAAAATCGCCAAAGATGCTGTTAAAGAGGGCGTGAAGTACATTGCGATCGCTGGCGGTGACGGAACTGTGAATGAAGTGGCATCCATACTTGTAGGTACAGATGCCGTTCTCGGTATCATTCCTTCAGGATCCGGAAACGGACTGGCTCATCACCTTGGCATACCTGTTAAAAAGTCGGATGCGATGGCTTTGCTGAACCATCAGAATGTAATCCAAATTGATACCTGTCTGGTAAATGATGCTTTTTTTGTGAGTATTGCAGGGATAGGTTTTGATGCCCGGGTTGCAAGGCAGTTTGCGAAAAGCAGGCGGCGGGGTTTCCTGATCTACGGAAAGATTGTGTTCAGAGAATATTTTAGATACAGGCAAAGGCAATATACGCTTAGCCTGGATGGGGAGAAAATGCAAACCAGTGCTTTCTTTATCAGCTTTGCCAATTCCGGCCAGTTCGGATACAATACCCGTATCGCACCAAATGCATCTATTACCGATGGGCTGATCGATGTTTGTATCGTCAGGAAACCACCCGTTATTGAGTTGCCATTGGTAGCTCACTTACTATACAGCAGGAAAATTGATAAATCGAAATATATTGACATTTACCGTGCTTCAGAGATCATCGTTAAGCGCAAGAAAGACAAGATAGTGAACATTGACGGGGAGCCTGTAAAGATGAAAAAGGAGCTGAAGATTGGAGTCAGGCCTGTTTCACTGAACGTAATTGTTCCTTAAAATTTAACTTATGTCAGCAAAAAAACGACATGGTGGAATCGTATACTCTACCAATCCTGACTTCCAATTCTCCGATAATGGACCATCAGGACAGGAAACGCTTTCGCCCGGAAAACAGGATTTGCGTGTTCACCTGCAAAGCCTGAAAGGCAATAAAAAACTAAGCATAGTCCGGGGATTTTCCGGAAGCGCTGAGGATATTAAGATCCTTGGAAAGAAACTTAAATCTGCATGCGGGCTTGGTGGTAGTGTCAAGGATGACGAAATTCTTATTCAGGGCGACCAGAGGGATAAAATTTTGAAAATTCTGCTGGATGAAGGTTATAAGGTGAAAAAAGCAGGGGGCTGATTTGCTGGATACTGGATGCTTTGTGCACCGAAGCTTGCGCCACCCATCGGCCGCCAAAGGCTTGCCGACGGCGCAGCGCTGAAACTATGGCGGCATGCGGTTAGCGTAGGTGTACTGGATGCTGGAAAGAAGTTCCGAGTTCCGAGTGCCTAGTGGCTAGTGCCGATCTGGAGTGAATAGTGTAGAATGTTAAATTTAATCCCATATTCATAATTCATAATCCACATCCATGTTCTTATTCCTTGTTCGTGATTTTCCATTCTATTACCCACCTTCCTGTCCTCCTCCCTGCGAGCAATGAGGGGGTACGAAGTTCGAAGTGTTATCAGTAATCTTCTATTCCATATCTTATATCCTAAATTAGATTATACATTTAGAATTGCAAACACAGAATTGTAAATTCCTTGTTCCTTTAATTAAGCCCTGGGTCGATAGGGAAATTTGTCCAGTAACTGTATTCCTCTCCCAGATTCTTGAGGGCATATTCCCATAGCAGATCCGGATCGCTGTTCATCAACACATCACTGCTCAATCTGGCTACCAGCCATGAATTTCTTTTTAGTTCTTCATCCAGTTGTTTGCTTGCCCATCCTGAGTATCCGATACAAAAGCGGATCTGCTTGTTGTCTATTTGTTTGAGGAGGAGAAGTTCCCTGACAGATTCGATGTCTCCGCCCCAATAAAGGCCATCCATGATCTTCATGCTGTTTTCGATCTGCTCACCAAGGGTGTGTATGAAGAACAGGCTTGAATTATTGACCGGCCCACCCAGGAATAATTGTCCGTTAAAATCGGGAAAATCGGATACGATCTCATTGAATTTATTGTCGATGGGCTTATTCATGATGATCCCGAATGAACCATCCTCATTGTGTTCGGCGAGAAGGACCACTGCACGCTTAAAGTAATTGTCCGAAAGCAGGGGCTCTGATATCAGGATGGTACCCCTGGTGGGTTTCAGACTGTTTGTCTTTATCTTTATTATTTTATTGAAATCGGTCATGGAGACAATAAATGCAAATGTTTTACCTTTGACTACTAAATTACAAAAATAATACCATTAAGTCAAGATGAAAGCAGATCAATCCGATTTGTATCATAAATTAAGAAAAGAATACCCTTATTTTATTTATGAGGCTTATTCTTATCTCGTCGATAACAATGAATTACAAATTAGCTATTTATTCAGACTTTCTGAAGAATATTCCTTTCAACCTACTTTGAAATTGTCTTTGCCGGACAGTTTTGATCACAACAGATTGGATAATTCCCTTTTCGGGAATATTATTTTCAATTTGGGAATGATTGAACTGATAAGTTACTGGAAGGCAGCCTGCCCACCAGAGCTTATTGTCAGGCCACATGCGCTTGGTGCATCACAGATCCAATGGTGGAAGAAACTTTATCTTAATGGACTTGGCGAGTTTTTCCATACAAACGGTATTGAACCTGGCCAGGATTTCATGACGATCAGGGCTACGGAAGGTGAACAATTGGAGAAAAGCAATTGTGAAACAGGTGCCGGATTACTGGTGCCGGTGGGCGGTGGGAAAGATTCGGTGGTCAGCCTTGAACTGCTCTCGCACTTTAAAAAATGCACTCCTTTTATTATCAATCCAAGGCCGGCAAGCATGCATACATTGATCAATGCCGGCTTTAGTGAGCATGATTCAGTTCAGCTTTTTCGCAGTATTGATCCCTTATTGCTGGAGCTTAACGATAAGGGTTTTCTGAATGGACATACACCCTTCTCAGCCATGCTGGCCTTTGCTTCCACGCTGGCGGCCTATATATACGGCATAGCTGAGATTGCATTGTCAAATGAATCCAGTGCAAATGAGCCTACTATTCCCGGTACGGACATCAACCATCAATACTCCAAATCGATAGAATTTGAAATTGATTTCAGGGAATACACACAAAGATATATGACGGATGATATAAAGTATTTTAGTTTTCTGAGGCCGCTCAATGAACTGCAGATCGCAAAAATATTTTCCAAATTCCATAAACATTTCGACACATTTCGCAGTTGTAATGTGGGCAGCAAAACCGATTCATGGTGCGGCAAATGCCCGAAATGCCTTTTTACTTTTATTATCTTATCACCCTTTGTGGAACACACGAAACTTGTCCGGATCTTTGCCGGGGATCTCTTCGAAGATAAAACTTTGATTCCGCTTCTCGACCAGCTGACCGGCATTGCGGAAGAGAAACCCTTTGAGTGTGTCGGTACACTTGATGAAGTAAATGCTGCCCTGAAATATTGCCTGGAGAAGTTTCACAATGATAAACTTCCGGTTTTATTACAGCATTATAGTGATCATGCTGAGAATGCTAAGCGATTTTCAGGGAATTTTGAATCGCTGCTACAAGAATTCAGCGATCATAAGCTTCCCGCTGAAGCATATATTCAACTGTTGAAAAACGCCCTGAATGACTGATAAAATAAAATCAATACTTGAAGGTAAAAAGATCATGATCCTGGGATACGGACATGAGGGCCAGTCAACTTTCAGACTGATCAAATCCTGGTTTCCTGATATGTTCATTACTGTTTCCGACCAGGATGAAGGGATCATTGAAAGATATCCTGATATGGCATTCTACCAAAATACAGGAATGGTGACCGGTGATAACTACCTGGATTTTTTTGAGCACTTTGACCTCGTCATTAAATCACCGGGTATTCCTTACGATCTGGTGGCTGCTAAATGTGATGCTTCAAAAATAACTTCACAAACAGATTTGTTTCTAAGGGCTTATTCGGACAGGGTAACAGGTGTTACAGGAACAAAAGGGAAAAGCACCACAGTGAGCTTAATACATCATATTTTGCATCAGGCTGGACAAAAGGCATTGATGGCCGGTAATATCGGTATCCCGCCACTTGATCTTGCTGATGCTATTGCAGGTGATACAGAGGTGATCTTTGAAATGTCATCCCATCAGCTGGAACACATCAGCATTGCGCCACAAACTGCTGTCTTACTGAATGTGTTTCCTGAACACCTTGACCATTATAAGGATTTTACTGCTTATAAAATGGCAAAATTCAATATCAGCCATATGCAACATGAACAGGGAAAACTCATTTATAATGCGGATGATCCCTTCATCAGTGAAATGCTTGGCCGGGAGGAAGGGGAGAAAACTTTCCTCGGATTTTCCAATGGCAGTAAAAAAGATGTGGCTGCATATTATGATGGAACTGACATGATCTGTGAGGATGCCAATGGTACAGCTCATCATTTTCCTCATGCTTCTGCTCCCGAGCTGCCGGGCGAACACAATGTAATGAATATGATGGCGGCAATACTCGTATGCATGAGCAAGGGCCTGACTGATAATGAGATCATCAGTGGACTGTCTTCCTATAAGCGGCTTTCACATCGTCTGGAATTTATCGGGACATATAAGGGCATTGATTTTTATGACGATTCCATTGCTACGATCCCGGAGGCAAGCATTGCAGCCCTGAATACACTCAACAAAGTTGATCTGCTGATCCTCGGTGGTTATGACCGCGGATTGGATTACGCTGTTTTACTGGATAAATTGCTTGAAAATCCGCTTCCTCACCTCTTGTTTATGGGTGATGCCGGCCGCCGGCTTCATGCACTGTGTGAGCCTTTGCTGGCAGGAAAAAGCATTTGCTTGCCGGTGGAAGGGATGGATGAAGCATTTCAATATATTCGTGAAAAACTCCTTCCCGGGGATGTATGCCTTTTATCGCCGGCTGCAGCCAGCTACGGAATGTTTAAAAACTTCGAAGAAAGGGGCGAGGTGTTTCAAAAAATGGCAGCCGCTTTATAAACGACTGCCATCTTTATGTGTTTCCAGAAGGATTTTACTCTTTTTTGTCTTCTGCTTTCTCTTTAGCCGAAGCATCTTCATTTTTATCTTCTGCCTTCTTTTCCTCAGCTTTTGGCTTTTTTGTGCTTTTGTCTTCGGCTTTTTTTTCGGTGCCGGCATCAGCCGTAACCTCCTTTTTCTTTGTTACTGGCTTTTTTTCGGCAACTTTTTTTGGTTCTTCCTTCACTTCTGCAACAACTGCTTTGGTTTCGGGAACTTCAGCTTTTATTTCTTCAACTTTTTTTGGCTTGCTTTCCGGCTTGATGGCCTTCTTCTCTGCTGCTTTGGGTGCTGCTTTTTTCTTAGCCTTTTTTACCGGGGTCTCTGGGATTGCATTTTTTTTCTTCCTGGGTCTCATTACACCATAACTCCCTTTAATGATCTTACCTCTTTTCGTCTTTTTGTCTCCTTTTCCCATAAGTCAATGTTTTTATGTTCTTTATTATTTTTTGTAAAATTATAAAAAAAACTGAGAACGCCTGAAAATCATATAAGTCCTTTTTGTTTCAGAAATTTATTTTCATATAGTTCCGGCTGCCTGATCACATTCCTGGCCCACATCAGGCGAATGTCGAGCATTTCTTCTTCTGTAAGCTTGTTGCCCATCCCTGATCTTCTCATTTTTTCCGTCAGGTGGTGAAGAATAATAGCCGCAGAAACAGAAATATTGAAGCTTTCGGTAAATCCGTACATCGGAATTTTTACGTATTCATCTGCATCCTCAATGGCAGTGCCGGACAGGCCTTCGAGTTCTGTCCCGAAAACAAGGGCTACTTTTGAGGACAGATCCAGTTCATCAAGCAGTTTATCTTCTTTGTGAGGCGTGGTTGCCACTATGCGATAGCCGGCTTCACGCAGCGCATTGAAACATGCCAGCGTATTTTCTTCGCCCTGATTGTATTTTATCAGGTTCAGCCATTTGCTTGAACCCAGTGCAACATCAGGGTCGATAGAATAAATATTCTTATTTTCGATAATATGAACATCCTGTATGCCGTAACAATCACAGCTGCGCAGCACGGCACTGGCATTCTGCGACTGATAAATGTCTTCCAGAACCACCGTAATATGCCTGGTACGGTTTTTTATGAGCTGATCAAAGAGTGAACGCTTATGCTCAGTGATAAAACCTTCCAGGTAGCTGAGAAGTGCCTGTTTTGTTTCTAGTTCCATAATTATCGCTCAAAGATACAAATATGGGGAAATGCTTGAAATGTTTGAACAGGTACCAGGTGCCGGGTGCCGGGAGACTGGAGTGACGAATGCTGAATTATTTCAAAGCCACTAAGTCTAAAGATAAGGGAGCAATCCTTGGTGCATCCTTTGTGATATCCTTTGTGGTAAAAAATAACTTTCTCAATCTTTGATTCGCTTTAGTAGAGGAATGACCTGGCTTCCTTTTTATTTTGTAAAACCACCTCAAAGAAAATTAGTATATTTGGGATGGAGTAAAAACACAGCATACACATATGCATAGCTAATGGTGGTAGGTTTTTGTCTGCAAACGCGTTATGCAATATTTAAAATAAACTGAATATTAACTATTTAAATGGAAATATAATGGAAAATTTAAATGAAAAAAAGGGAATGCCTTTATTAGGCGATAGCTTTCCTGAAATGACAGTTCAAACAACGCGTGGAGTATTTAATTTGCCTTCGCATTACAAAGGTAAATGGTTTGTTTTGTTTAGTCATCCGGCAGACTTTACCCCCGTATGCACTACTGAATTCATAGCTTTTCAACAACGGTATGATAAATTTAAGGCATTAAATTGTGAATTAATTGGACTAAGTGTTGACCAGGTATTTGCTCACATAAAGTGGGAAGAGTGGATAAAAGAGAATATGAATGTAGAGATTGAATTTCCAATAATTGCTGATACTGGAAAAGTAGCAGAAGCTCTTGGAATAATTCACCCTGGGAAAGGAACAAATACTGTAAGAGCTGTATTTATTGTTGATACTGAAGCAAAACTCAGGATTATGCTTTACTATCCTCAGGAATTAGGCAGAAATGTGGATGAAATATTGCGCGTAGTAGAAGCAATGCAAATATCTGACAAAAATAAGGTTGCTATGCCAGCCAATTGGCCAAATAATGAAATCTTAAAAGATCGGGTAATCATCCCTCCTGCTACTGATGTTAAAACTGCAAAAGAAAGACTTGAAAAAGCAAAAGATGGAGAATTTGAATGTTATGACTGGTGGCTTTGTCATAAGAAACTGTAATAAACGAAATTGCGTTACGTTAATATAAATATAAAGCTGAAAATTTAGCGTATTAAAATCCCTTACTGAGCATGCACTAAACATCCGCGAACAGTATAAATATTTAAATGAACCACAAAATGAAAATGAAAAAAAGATTTTGGGTTGTTTTCGGATACTTAGGAATCGTATTGCTTTTTTACTTTTCAATCATTCCAATAGCAAATCTTATTGCAGAAATGCAATATGGTGATGCTGAACCGTTATTTCCATTGTTTTACTACCCATTGGCACAAATTGGCTATATCCCCTATATTGTTTTTGGTTTTGCAAGCATTACCGCCGGCCTTTCACTTTTTTTCTACTCAAAATATCGCAGACAAAATAAAAATGAATTAATGAAAGGATTTAAAATTACTTCAATAATAAGTGTAATTATGCTTGCTTATTTAATATTAGAAATCATTATATTCATTTGAAATAAAGAAGCGTTTTCATATAAGCACCAATGCAGTACCGTAAAGTGGGGTGCGAAGTGTGGTTTTTTTGGGTTTTGGGTTTTGGAATTTAATACCTTGGGCATGAGGATTTTTTGAAGATTCTCATGCTGCCCTTCAGAGCCTCCCTCCAATATTTAATTTTTTCACGCAAAGCATGCAAAGAAGCGCTAAGCCCGCAAAGATTAAAAATGCTCTTTGCGAGCAACCAG
>JABMQZ010000091.1 GCA_013202965.1 Bacteroidota bacterium
GGGGAGATGTGCCGCTTTTGCGGGACAGAGGGGTATTATAAAAATCTGGTTCCGCTATTGCGGAATGAAATTGGGTTAATACCTCGTGGGCTTGCCCCGAGGATAATCAATTTCAAAGATTTTTTTATTCTTGAATCTAAAAATAAAAACATATGGCAGCAACAGTTCAATTTGAAGCTCCTGACCATTTCCTGATGGACGAGCTTTACACCGATGAGCATAAAATCATCCGTGATTCAGTGAGAGATTGGGTCAACCGTTCGGTGAAACCCGTAATTGAAGAGTATTTTGAAAAAGCCGAGTTTCCGAGTTTTATGGTAAAGGAAATGGGGGAAATGGGTATGTTCGGTCCCTTCATTCCTGAGGAATATGGTGGCCCCGGCCTTGATTTTATGGCATACGGACTCATCATGCAGGAACTCGAGCGTGGCGATTCAGGGGTCAGGTCGATGGCCTCAGTACAAACTTCTCTTGTGATCTATCCCATCTGGAAGTTTGGAACAGAAGAGCAGAAACAGAAATATCTGCCCCGGCTTATCAGTGGGGACATCATCGGTTGTTTTGGATTGACGGAGCCAAATCATGGTTCAGATCCCGGCAGTATGGTTACCCGTTTTGTGGATAAAGGCGATCATGTGATCCTGAATGGAGCCAAGATGTGGATCACCAATTCAACCATTGCAGATATTTCTATAGTCTGGGCAAAGGATGAAGAAGGCGTGATCAGGGGAATGATCGTTGAAGCCGGCGGCGAAGGTTATTCCGCCCCGGAAACGCATGGGAAGTATTCACTCAGAGCTTCTGTCACAGGTGAGCTGGTTTTCGACGATGTAAAAGTCCCGAAAGAAAACCTCTTTCCGGAAATAAAAGGATTGAGGGGGCCACTAAGTTGTCTCAACTCTGCCCGCTACGGCATCTCATGGGGTGCTGTGGGTGCTGCCATGGATTGCTATGATGCTGCGCTCAGGTATGCAAAGGAACGTAAACAGTTTGGCAAGCCGATCGCCGGATTCCAGCTGCAGCAGAAAAAACTGGCCGAGGCCCTGACAGAGATCACCAAGGCACAGCTGATGAGCTGGCGTCTGGGTAACCTGCGCAACGAAGGAAAAGCTACTGCAGCCATGATCTCCATGGCCAAGCGCAACCATGTGGACATGGCATTGCATATTGCCCGCGAAACACGGCAGATCCTTGGGGCCATGGGTATCACCAACGACTTTCCCATGATGCGCCACATGATGAACCTGGAGTCAGTGATCACCTACGAAGGTACACACGACATCCACCTGCTGATTACCGGGGCTGAAGCTACCGGTATTCCTGCATTTTATTAGGATTTGTATTTTAACAGGATTATTTTTTACTTTTATTGCAAAATCAATGAAAATGAAAAAATATCCTGTCCTGTTTATTCTGATTATTTTTCTGTCGGTAATACTTATTCAGCTTTCCTGTAAGAAAAACCCTGATACTGATGTTCAAGCTGTTTACATGCAGGTAGACCTGCCACGGCATGAGCTCAGGCACGATCTTTATTATCGCCTGTCACATGATGAACGCTCCATTGAACTCGACTTCAATACATCACTTGATGCTACTACTATTTCCGGGAATATTCTATTTTCCGATCAGGATGGTGAGCTGAGCGAACATTATGATCTTCAGCATGCCGGGAACCAGGTGCTGCTGATGTTCCATTCGGATTTTGAGCTTAAGGATGGCTGGAAATATTATCTTTCAATTTCGGAAGCATTGAAATCAACCGGCGGGCTCAGCTTACCGGAAGCATTTGTATTGGAATGCAGAACAAATGTAAAACCAATGCCGGCTCAGGGAAGCACCCTCAATGGAGACAGCACACAAAGGTATACCATTGCCATTATCAGCGATATCCATATGGGAGACCCGAGAGCCAATAACAATAATTATTGCTGGTTCGGAAAAAATCAAGCGGCCCTGGAAGATTTTCTTGATTATGTACTTGATGGAAGCCATATTAAGCAACTTGTCATACTGGGCGATCTCTTCGACGAATGGCTGGTGCCCTACACCATTTCACCATTCGATTCATCTGTCAACATTACCAACACCAGGGAGTTTTTCCTTGCCGTGGCCGGCTCTTCTGTTAATGAAAATATTTTTCACAAGCTGAATGCCATCGCCAATGACGATCGCGTTGACCTGATATATGTTCCGGGCAACCACGACATGCTCGGGACTGCGGATATCCTGCACGAGATCATTCCCAATGCCAGCTGGGAGGGGGGTCCTGATGGACTGGGAAGATATTCGCCATTTTCTGAAATGATCCTGGAGCATGGCCACCGTTACGACTTCTTTAACTGCCCGCATCCATTGGTGAACGAAGGCCATGAACTTCCTCCCGGATATTTTGTATCAAGGCTTTATGCCCAGGGCATGATGAGCTCTGCCGGATCAGAAAAGACAGCATCGGAATTATCCGGCTCATTTGAATTCAGGGCTGCCTGGGATATCGCCTATTTTTATACCATTGCTCATTTTATGATGGAGCTGCCGGATGCCAATGCCCATAATATCCTGATGGGAGGGATCGATAGTTATTTTGATCCTATGTCATTTAATGGTGCGGAAGATATGTATGCCGTAAGTATCGAAGATTTCTGGCCGGCCACACAAGTGCAGAACCAGGTGCCTGTACCAATAGCGTGCTGTTTTCATGCCATTTGGAATGGCCACAGCGACCTCTATACAGCTGCGGAAACACAATACATGAAGCAGCCGCCTTCTCCGGAAAGCTATAAGATCGTGGGCTTCGGACATACACATGAACCTATGCTGGAGGTTTACCCGAAAGGCAGCGGATTCACCAGCATCTATGCCAACTCAGGATCCTGGATCGATGCCGACCAATCGAGCCATAAGGTCAGGACATTTCTCCTCATCACCCCAAAGGAATGGACCGGTTCGGAACTGGATGTGGTGGATCTGTACCAGTATAATCTCAATACAGACAATAAGTACATGCCTGTTTGGCTGGCAGAGGAGAGCATTGATTAGCGCAGCGTATTGCTCAGCCCGTCTTTCTTACAGATCGGGCACTCAGTATTTTTCTGGGTGGAGATGTAACCGCAACGGTCACATTTGTAATACCTGAAATACTGGGTCTTCTTAGTGGTGTTGGGTATTTTAAGTCCTAGTTTCATTATATATTGTGTTCAAATGGGTTTGACACAATACACATAGCAATACCTGTGCCAAAGCTTCTAACATAATATTATACAACAATTTACGTAAAAAGGTTGCATGCGAAGGGAAAAATATTGATCCGTAAACGGAAAACCCACTACTTTCGGTTATCCGAATTCGGAAAAACCTGAAGTCTCTCCCACACGGGCATAACCAGCAACCAGCATTTTCCACTATTTATTTGAAGGATGCACCAATACTGCCTGAGACCTGGTGTTTGTTTCTCCGGTGTAAGTGTCGATTGCAGTCAGAATTACCAGGAAAGTCTGATCCTCTCCGGTATCATTGTGATAGGTGAAGGTAGTTTCAAATTCGCTGGAGGTAGAACCATTATGGAATTTCCATTCCCACTGGTCGCTGTATTCAGAAGAGTTATGAAAGTTCACAGTGACAGGTGCCGGGCCTTCGTTGCCATCGAAATAGAAGGCTGCGACGGGTAGCGTAAGCGTACCCACATTCTTGCGGTCTTCCTCATCAACCTTGGTGCAGGAACTTAACAGTAAAACACTCAGGATGGTGAGCAAACAGATCATATTCTTCATGGTACACAGTAGTTTAAATTGTAAAAATAAGCATAAAAAAACCAAATTCTGCTGTGAATAAGTTTACGGTAGGAATGATTAAGTTTAAGGAGACAAATTTTGCAGGAAAATCGTTTATTTGTTTTTGCTTTTGTTACCTATACTATTTCACCTGAATTTACGTTTATGGATAAACCTTTTCTGATTGCATGAAACGAGCGCTGTTTATCATCATATTATTGGCCTGTTCCCTGGGAGTTTTTGCCCAGGCGCCAAAATATAGCAATGAGTTTCTTGCCATAGGTGTTGGAGCCCGCTCATTGGGTATGTCGAATGCACAGACAGGCATTACTGCTGATGTAACTTCTGCATACTGGAATCCTGCCGGACTTGCAAATCAGTCGTCGGATATACAGGCAGGCCTGATGCACAACGAATATTTTGCCGGTATTGCCAAATATGATTATGCAGGCTTCTCCATGAAACTTGATACTGCTTCTACCATTGGGTTCTCAGTGATCCGCATGGGTGTGGATGACATCCCCAATACGATCAACCTATACGATAATCAAGGCAACATAAATTACAACCGGATCACGAAATTTTCAGTGGCAGATTATGCCATGATGTTTTCTTATGCACGCAAAAGCAAGATCAAAGGCCTGAGCTATGGCGGGAATGTCAAAATAATATACAGGCAGCTTGGCAGCTTTGCACAGGCTTATGGTTTTGGCCTGGATCTAGGAGTGCAATACCAAACCGGAAAATGGCAGTTTGGTGTCATGGGAAGGGACATTACCTCCACCTTTAATGCATGGACCTTTGATGTGTCGGAAAACATGCAAGATGTTTTCGATGCGACGGGAAATGAAATTCCTGAAAACTCCCTTGAAGTCACGCTGCCCAGGCTGATTTTTGGAGGCGGCCGCCTGTTTAATTTCTCGGATAACTTCTCCTCCCTGGTGGCCCTCGACCTGGAAGTGACCTTTGACGGTAAAAGAAATACTTTGATCAAATCAAATCTTGTGAGTGTCGATCCCCGCCTTGGTGTGGAATTGGGATTCAAGAATATTATCTATGTTCGCGGGGGGGTTGGCAATATCCAGCAGGAAACAGACTTCGGGGATAAGAAAACAACCACTCTCCAGCCCAATTTCGGGGTGGGGGTGAAAATCAAAAAAATGATCTCCATCGATTATGCCCTGACCAATATCGGGGATTCATATTTCTATTCCAATGTGTTTTCGCTCAGGCTTGACCTCAACAGGAAGTAGATCTCCGAATATATATTCACTTCTTAATGTATATTTGCATTAGCTTATTATGCCGCATTGAACGGCTTAGTTAAAAATTATGACTGAATTCACCAGATACTCTATTTCGGAAAATGAGATAAATGAACGCATTCGCAAGGCCACCTCGCTTGAGTTAAATGAAAAGGACAGAAAGGAAGTGCTTAACTTCCTGTTGGGGATCATTGATCTTACCAGCCTTGAAGCCACTGATACGGAAGTAAAAATAAGTGCGCTTTGTAAACAGGCTTCGGGTTTTTCAGCCCGAAAGCAGGGAATACAGAATGTTGCTGCTGTATGTGTATATCCGCCATTTGCAGCATTGGTAAGAAAGCACTTAGCCGGTACCGGGATTAAAACAGCCTGCGTGGCTACAGCTTTTCCCTCCGGGCAATCACCATTGGAAGTAAAACTTAAGGAAGTGGAATATGTAGTAAGAGAAGGTGCTGAAGAGGTAGATATGGTGATCAACCGTGGAAAATTCCTGGAGGGAAAATATGAAGAAGTTGCCGCTGAGATCAGGGCCGTAAAAGATGTGTGTGCTGAAGCTCGGCTGAAGGTGATCCTGGAAACAGGGGAATTGAAATCTATTGAAAATATTAGAAAGGCCAGCGAGATCGCATTGCTTGCAGGAGCGGATTTTCTAAAAACCTCAACAGGGAAGATTCAGCCAGCAGCTACGGAAAAAGCATTCCTGATCATGCTTGATACCATCAGGGAATATTATACAGTAAGCGCTAAGAAGATTGGCATTAAAGCGGCCGGGGGTATTGCAGATGCCGAAACTGCAATAAAATATTATTTGCTCGTAAAAGAAGTGTTTGGAGAAGAATGGATAAATAAGGATCTTTTCCGCATCGGGGCAAGCCGTCTGGCTGAAAACCTCTTTAATGAACTTTAGCCGCTTTTTATTGTTATCTGTTTAATTGTTTATTAAACCACCAGCAGCACGATGAAAAAATTTACATATCTCTTTGCCTTTTTCTTTGTATTCAACATAACTTTTGCACAAACACAGCTGGATACAGCAGTGAACTTTTCCGTGAAAGATATATATGGAAACACGCTCCAACTTTTTCCTTTGCTTGACGATGGGAAAATTGTTGTGATCGACTTTTTCACAACTACCTGTGCCCCATGTGCATTGTATGCGCCCGAGATCCAGGCTTCTTACGAAGATTTTGGTGAGAACAATGGAAACGTATTCTTTATGGGGATTGCCTGGGGTGATGACAATGCAGGCGTTGCCTATTTCGATTCCCTGTATGGGGTCACATTTCCTACTGTCAGCGGAAGTCAGGGTGGCGGAAATATTGTTCACAATGCTTACCAGATCATGTCTGCTCCGACTGTGATCCTGATCGCTCCCGACCGTGAGATTCTGGAACAATATATCTGGGAGCCTACACAGGCAAACCTGAATGCGCTCATTATCGCAGCAGGCGGCTCCATGGTAGGAATTGATGACAAGCATGCCCTGAGTGATAATAATGTATTTATTTATCCCAATCCCGCCAGGGATAGGGTGACTGTGAGAATAGAAGTTGCAAAAACCTCTGTTTATCATATTGAGATTTATAACCTGATTGGTACCAGGGTACAGCAATCCTCTCCAGGCATACTGACCGAAGGCACTCATAGTTTGAATATCGACCTCAACAATCTTCCGGGAGGTACATATTTTATCAGGCTTTTGAAGGATGGGAAACATGAAAGCCTGAACCGCTTGATACATATTGGCTCTTAGGAAATCAGATATCAGAGATCAGAAATCAGAAATTAATTCATAATCCCAAATTCATAATTCATAATTAACTCAACAACCTGTCCTGAGCTTGTCGAAGGACCCAAAACCATTCTGTCTTCTGACTCCTGACTTCTAAATTTAAATCATAACTTTACATCATGAAAAGCAGTATTACCCTGAAGCTGTCTTCCAGCATGGTATTGGATATCCTTGCTGTATTATTTGTCATTTTTCTTGGAGATATTTCCAGGCTGATAGGTTACCCCATATATATTCTGGATCCCATGCGCATGATGGTGATCCTGGCCATTGCTTTTACACCACGGTGGAATGGCTGGGTTTTGGCTTTACTATTACCCTTTATATCATACTACTTTGGCGGGCATCCGCATTTGCTGAAGACATGCCTGATGGCAACTGAGTTATTGCTTAATGTGTGGCTGTTCTGGTTCCTGTTTTCAAGGATAAGGATCTCATTCATATCTATACTCCTAAGCATACTTTTTAGCAAAGCGGTATACTATTTGCTGAAGTATATTAGCATACAGCAAGGATGGGTTAATGGTGACCTGGTATCCACACCACTCGATATTCAGGTGATCACCACCATTATCTTCAGTGCATTTATATTCACCGTGTTTCTCTTCAAGGGTAAACCGAAAAAATAATTTATCATGAGCAAGCAGAGTACAATCTTGAGGTTTTTGTTTATCTCAGTTTTTTTTATGCTGATTTGCTGTAACACCTCAGACGACAACAATCCCTCTCCTGTACCCGATGCGAGGGATAAATTTGTTGGTGCATGGAATGTAAACAATGAAAGTTGCAGCAAGGGAAAATATGGTGCGAACATCAGCAAGGATCCTTCCAACTCCATACAGGTACTGATCCAGAATTTTGCTTTTGCCAATGCCGGTGAACCCGATACTGCCATTATAGCGGGAGGCTCAATTCATATTTATAAGCAAATAAACAGTGAGGGCTGGACCATTGAAGGCAACGGAACATACAATATTGATGGAAACATCGATTGGAACTACAGCCTTATCATCTCGAATTACGAGGAAACATGCACAGCGACCTATGTTAGCGCAAAGGAACTCTGAACTCAGAAATCAGATACCAGAAATCAGAAATTAATCCATAATCCACTGCGTCCGCCGTAACCTTGGTGGAGGTGGAATACCCAACACCTTATTCATGCTGCACTTCACTCTCCATCATGCTTAGCCTGGTAATCACTTCCTCATATATGTCATTGAGCTCATCAAGGTCTTGCTTGTAATAAGCCATGCTGTTTTCGAACTGTTCTTTGGTGATTTCGTGTTTTTGAAAGATGGCAAGGTAAAACCTTTCCTGCAGCCCGTCAATTTCCTGTCCAAGGTTCTGTTTTTCCCTGATCGTGGATTCAGCTATTTCCATATCAGCAATGACGAGCACCAGCTTATCCTTCCCGATGAGATTGTCGGGTTTCGGTATTTTATTGCCATCATGGGTATTGTAGCAGGATGATAATAATAAAATTAAGATGAATAGAAAGCCTGCTTTCTTCATGTTCATTCTCTGATCAATTACCAACATCAGACATGTATTTAATACGCATAAGCCGGATTTCTTCTATCGGAAACTCATCTTCACCCAGTTCCTCCAAAGCATCATCTATCGAATCAGATTCTGCTTCGTTGAAATATTCATAGATCTCCTCCTGATGATATTCATCAATATGTTCATTGATATAGTAGTTGATATTTATCTTGGTGCCGGATGATACAATATGCTCAATCTCATCCAGGAGGCTTGCCAGTGTAAGAGTTTTGGCTGATGCCAGATCATCAAGTGATATTTTCCTGTCAATATTCTTGATAATATACACCTTGAGACCTGATTTATTCACAACCGATTTAACCACCATATCCATGGGACGGATGATCTCATTTTCTTCAACGTACTGAGCGATAAATTCCAGGAAAGGTTTTCCGTATTTGCTTGCTTTGCCTACACCCACTCCGGTGATTTGCTGGAGTTCCTCCTCTTTGATGGGGTATTGTATGGACATGTCCTCCAGAGAGGGATCCTGAAAAATGACAAATGGAGGCAGATTCTCTTTTTTTGATATATCTTTCCTCAGGTCCTTCAGCATGTTGAACAATGTCTGATCGCTTGTACTTACCTTATGGCCACTGTTGAAGACGTCCTCATCCTCGTTTTCATAATCATGATCCTGGGCAAGCATGATAGAATAAGGGTTTTCAATAAATTCAATCCCTTCCTTGCTGATCTTTAATAAACCATAATTATCTATATCCTTGATCAGCATTTTTCGGATCAGGGCCTGTTTGATCACGGCATTCCAGAATTTCTCATCCTTATCTGCCCCTATTCCAAAAATGTTAAGCTGATTATGTTTGTATGATTTCACCGCTGCGGTATTCTTGCCGATCAGGACATTGACGATATGCTTTGCCTTGAACAACTGGTTCATGGCAACTATTGACTCAAGCACAGTTTTGATATCCTGGCTACCTTCAATTTTTGTTTTGGGATGGAGGCAATTGTCGCAGGATCCGCAGTTTTCTTTGCCGTGAGTTTCGCCAAAGTAGTGCAACAGCAATTTATGCCTGCAAACAGCTGATTCAGCATAAGAAACAGTCTCCTGTAAAAGTTCTTTTGCGATCTCCTGCTCTGCAACGGGCTTCCCTTTCATGAACTTTTCCAGCTTGAGGATGTCGTCATAGGTGTAAAATGCGATGCAGTTTCCTTCTCCGTCATCACGCCCTGAACGACCGGTCTCCTGGTAATAGCTTTCAATACTTTTTGGAATATCATGATGAATCACAAACCTGACATCCGGTTTGTCAATACCCATGCCAAAGGCGATGGTTGCTACAATCACATCAACATCTTCCATAAGGAATTTATCCTGATTGGTTTTTCGTGTGATTGAATCGAGGCCAGCATGATAAGGGAGGGCTTTTATTCCATTCACCTGGAAAGAATTGGCAAGTTCTTCCACTTTTTTTCTGCTTAAGCAATATACGATACCTGACTTCCCCGGCTGCGTCTTTATATATTTAATGATATCATGCACAACACTTTTGGTTTTTGGCCTGATCTCATAATACAGGTTTGGCCTGTCGAAAGAAGAGATATATACGCTAGCACCTAAGATCTCAAGGTTTTTTTGAATATCCTGTTGAACTTTTGGGGTTGCAGTGGCTGTCAGGGCCATTACAGGAACTCTTTGCCCAATAGTGTTGATAATTGGGCGAAGCCTTCTGTATTCAGGCCTGAAGTCATGTCCCCATTCCGAAATGCAATGGGCCTCATCAATGGCGTAAAAGGAAATATTGATAGTCTTCAGAAACTCAATGTTTTCTTCTTTGGTAAGCGACTCAGGAGCCACATACAACAACTTGGTCTTTTTTTCAATAAGATCGGTTTTAACCTGGGTCAACTCAGCTTTTGATAGAGAAGAGTTCATCACATGGGCTATGCCTTCTTCTGCACCAAAATTCCTGATGATATCCACCTGGTTCTTCATCAGGGCAATCAATGGTGATACAATAATAGCAGTGCCTTCTTTTGTGAGTGCAGGCAACTGGTAGCACATAGATTTGCCTCCACCGGTAGGCATGATAACAAAAGTATCTTTCCCCTCAAGAACATTTTCTATGATGACTTCCTGATTTCCTTTAAAGCTATCAAACCCAAATATCTTCTTCAATAATTCGCGTAAGGAGTATTTCATTTTCTCAGCCATATTCCTCAAAACTTAAAAATCTATACCTTTGTCGGGCCAGGGTGAAAAAATTATAAAGGATAATTAACGTTATAATTAGGCTTGTAATGATTACCAAGGTTGATTAAAGTTATATTTTTTCCCCCGTTGTAACAAATATAAGCATAAAAGCTTTTTTTTAAAACAAAAAGATATAAAAAAGTGTTAATAAAATCTAAAAAAGAGATCAAAGAGATTGCACTTTCTACTATTGAGCTTGAGATTACTGCTGTTTCCGGTCTCAGGGCCTCAATAAATGATGATTTTTCAGAGAGCGTAATTAAGATCATCAACTCCTCAGGAAGGGTGATCATTACAGGTATTGGAAAGAGTGCAAATATTGCCAATAAGATCGTGTCCACCCTGAATTCAACGGGTACACCGGCTGTATTTATGCATGCAGCAGATGCTGTACATGGCGACCTGGGGATTATCCGTGAAGATGATATTATCATTTGTTTGTCGAAAAGTGGTGAAACTCCAGAGATAAAAGTGCTGGTGCCTTTACTTAAGAGTAGAAATAATCTACTAATTGCAATGGTTGGCAATACAAACTCATATCTTGCCAAACAGGCTGATTATATTCTGGATACAACGGTTGACAAGGAAGCCTGTCCGAATAATATGGTCCCAACCGCCAGCACAACAGCACAACTGGTGCTGGGTGATGCCCTGTCCATGGCCCTCTTGTCCTGCAGGGGATTTACCGCAGAAGATTTTGCACGCTTTCACCCGGGCGGATCACTGGGAAAAAGAATGTACCTGAAGGTGTCGGATCTGTATATTACCAATGAAAAGCCAATGGTCATGCCCGGCGATGATATCAAAACCGTGATCATGGAGATCTCATCAAAAAGACTGGGTGCTACAGCCGTCGTTGAACAGGAAAAACTGATCGGGATCATCACCGATGGTGATTTGAGGAGAATGCTGGAACCTGGAACAAGCATCGATCAGTTGACAGCTATTGATATTATGACCTCAGGTCCCAGGACAGTAGATGAAAATGAACTGGTTGTGAATGCTCTGGAACTGATGAGAAAGAATAAAATAACCCAACTTCCCGTTCTTAAAGATGGAATTTTTGCAGGGATTGTGCATATGCACGATATCCTGAAGGAAGGGATCATCTGAGATTACATTTAGCCAATGAGCAAAGGTGTCGAAAAATATAATGAGTACAGGCAGATGATGAATGAGCGCCTATTGTCTGCCATCATTCCACACGTGCGCAGGGCCCTTGAATTTTGGGATGTTCTGCAATCA
>JABMQZ010000092.1 GCA_013202965.1 Bacteroidota bacterium
AAACAAGCCCATTAAACTTGAAGAACTGGACACAAGTCTTTCTTGTTTGCGTATCATCAGGCCTGTTCAGTTGAAGGAGATGCAAGCCTCCCTCGAACGATTAGGTCAACTGACACCGGTCATAGTCAGAATGGAAGACGATATTTACCAGGTTCTTGATGGCTTTAAGCGTTGCTTTTCCGCAGAGATATTGGGCTGGGAGGTATTACAGGCCTGCGTATTGGATATTCCTATCACCTATGGGAAAGCGATGATATTGAACTATAACAAGACAAACCGTTCCCTGCTGGATTATGATGAAGCGCTTGTGGTTTACAGTCTTAAAAAGGATCATCTGATGGACCAGGGAGCCATATCCAAACTGACAGGATACAGCAGGAGCTGGGTATGCAGGCGTCTGGGGTTGATAGAAAAACTGGCTGAGTGCGTCCAGCAGGAATTACGTATGGGTATGATCAGCAACTCCCAGGCCAGGGCGATAGTAAAGTTGCCACGTGGCAACCAGGAAGTTATTATGCGGGTGATCATCACCCATAATCTTACCAGCAGGGATAGTTCGGTGTTGGTTGAAAAGTATTTACAATCAGCCAGTAAGAGTGAGCAGGAGTATATCATCAATCATCCCATGGAAGTTATCGAACAATCCAACCACAAAGATGATATCTATGATAGCCGGTTAAGCCGTCACGGTAACCGTTTGTTAAAGACTATTGAGTTGCTGCTTACCCAGCAAAATATATTTATCGGACAATTTACCCACCATCAGACCAGTCAGTTGAGAGAGATCGAAATAAGTATACTGTCCGGGAAACTGGAGAGGGTAACAAAAAATGCCGGCACCATCCTATCAGTCATTAATAATAAGAACCAGTATTATGAAAGATGAATCTTTGGAGAATAATGTGGTCACCCTTCATGGCCGTGGGTGGTCTATACGAAAACTGGCCAGGGAATTTGGAATCAGCCGTGGCCGTGTTGAGCGTATCCTTCTGCGCAATCAGCATAAGCGTGAAACAGGCAGTGAATACCACAAAGAACCTGAGAAGAAACCCTCTAAGCTGGATCCTTACAAAGACTATATCCAGGAGTTGCTGGAGACATACAAGAATCCGCCACCGACGGTACAACGTGTTTATGAGATGATCCGTGAAAAAGGATATGAGGGAGGCAGGACCATTGTGAGTTATTACCTGGCCGGTGTGAGAGGAAAGCAGACCACAGAACCGGTCATTTGTGTGGAGACAGCACCCGGCCAGAGAGGATCACATGACTGGAGTGAATTATTATATCTATTTTTCAGATACAGACCAGCGGGAAAAGGTCATTTTCTTCAGTTTCATATTGAATTATTCCCGCCGACAGTATATTGATGAAGTAGAGGACAAAACACAAGCTACACTGCTGCAGTGTTTAATAAACACCTTCATATACATGGATGGTGTACCGCGGCAGATAAAAAGCGATAACCAGAAAGCGTGCGTTGACAGGTGGGAATATGGCAAACCGGTGTTCAATAAAACATTCCTTGAATTTGCCACTCATTATTGTTTTACCCCACTGACTATAAATCCGGGCAAGCCCAGGGATTATGGAAGCAAGAATATTATGGAAACAAATTCTATTAATGCACTGGTAGTCAGTTGATTTTCTTTCAAAAAGTTTGCATAATATATTCCTAATTTTAGGAGGAGGCTGCAATGTCGCGGTCTCTTAAAAAGAACCTATTATCCATACAGATTATTCGTCTTTTGAAGATTTAACAAAAGCTGCCTCTGAATACCTTGAAGGCATCAAGCGAAGCAAGCAAACGATAACTATTTATAACAATTAGGCGGGAATAATGCGGACGCGATATAATTCTCCCTTCTGGGCTCCTGTCTTTCCTGTCCGCATTGTTCTTGCCTGGTGTTGGACTTTACCCCTTAATAAGGGAATATGGATTTTCATATTTCAAATCATCATCTCACCAGGTTTATCAAGTCCTTAATTTTTTTATTATACCGCTCTTTACAAGTTAGATTCCGGATTTTTATGTTATATGGGTACCGGTTTTATGAATTACAGGTTTGTTTTTGCCCATTTTTGCCGGATCAGGGTAAAACAATTCTGTACCACAGGATATGCAGTAAAACGGGAATCATGAAAACCTTAAGCTACCCGGTAAAAACCTGTATTGAGCGTGAAATCATCATTTGGACCTGCCCGTTTTGGGGGCAATATAGCTACGATGCTGAGCCTGGACTTCTTGCATTTTGGACACAACAAAGGATCTTTTCCACAGATCATCTCAATGAGTTCGAACCACGGCATAGCAGGAAGTTTTTCCGGTCTTTGCTGGCCTTCACTGCGATACGCTGCCTCAAGAGCCTGGTTCTTCAGCCTGTTGGAAAGAATACCGTAATGTCGAATTTTCACAAAACCTTGAGGCAGTACGTGCTCAACAAATCTTCTGAGGAACTCCACCCCGTCGAGTGTCATATTGCTGGTCTTAGAATGGCGATAATCGACCCATGAAAAAACAACTTTCTCTTCTGTCACCTCCTTGATCCTGCTGTTTGCAATGGCAATGCGATGGACATATCTTCCGATATATTCAACGGCCTTTTCGCTCCCAGCAACGGGTCTTTTGGCAAATACCACCCATTTACGGCGGTAGAGCGGATGCAGATGTTTTTGCTCCAGATCAATTGGTTGGGTGAGCATGATATCACCCTTTTGATCAAGACGGTATAAACCATCGGTAAATTTACCACGAAAGATTTTACTCATTGCCTTAACCGGGAACAGAAACTTTCCTTTGCTCCGGGCTTGTTTCCATTTTCCTTGCCGGGATAGTCCACCCATAGGTACAAGGCAATGAACATGGGGATGTAGCATCAGGTTCTGTCCCCAGGTGTGCAACACGGCAACCATACCGGTACGAGCCCCCAGGTATTTACTATCGGCAGCAAAAGTCTCCATGGTCTCCCATGCGGCTTGGAACAGTAAGGTATACATCTGATGAGGATATTCCCGGCACAAATCGTTCAGATCATGGGGTAAGGTAAATACCATATGGGCATATCCTCCAGGCATCGCTTCAGCTTTACGCGCCTCGACCCACTGTATTCTTCTAAGTCCGTTGCATTTTGGACAGTGCCTGTTATGGCATGCGTTGTAGCTGATGTGTTCATGGCCGCACTCGTGGCAATGCCACAGATGGCCTCCCATGGCTGGAGTATGACATTGTTGCAAAAGCGTGAGTACCCCCTTTTGTTGTGATGATAAAGGATATTTTTGCTCAAGTGCTTCGCGGAACCTGTTGATCACATCAGCCAGTTCCCACTGACTACGCATCATTGGAACAGGATATCCAGAGGACTACAGGGAGCAGTGCCCCTGCGCCGGTTCAGATGAAGGTAAACCATCGTGGTACGGATATCGGAGTGCCCTAACAGCATCTGGATATCCAGCAGGCTGACTCCCATGCTCAACAGATGAGAAGCAAATGAATGCCTTAGATTGTGCAGAGACAGATCCTTTTTGATCCCTGTCCGTTTAATGGCCTGACGAAAAGTCCAGTTTACTGCTCCCTCACTGATCGGCTCCGACTTTTTTCTTCCATTGAAAAGGTATTGTTCGGGATGGTATGACCGGTAGTATTGCTCCAGTACTCCCAATAAGTACCTTGATAAAATGGCTTTGCGATCTTTATTGCCCTTGCCTTTACGAATGTTCAACTGCATGTTCTTGCGGTCAATATCAACAAGACGTAGTCCGATAATCTCACCGCGACGCAGACCCGCTGAATATGCCAGCATCAACAGTGCTCTGTGCTTGATGTTTTCGGTCAGTACGAACAAGCGTTTGACTTCTTTGCCTGACAGGATCTCAGGCAAGTATTTTTCCTGCTTTGGATAAGGTACATCCTCGATAATGGATGATCGTTTTAATATATGCGTATAGAAATACCTGATACCACTTACCGCGATATGTATCGTACTGCGGCTCAAACCACGATCCTCTTTCAGGTATACAAGGAAAGCATAAATCTCATCGGTGGTAAGATCTTGTGGAGCAGCACTGAAATACTCTGCCAGCTTCACAGGATAGTGCATGTAACTTCGGATAGTCCTTGGAGAGAGGTTCTCGATCACCATCCTGTGGCGCATCTTCTCAAAATCAGGAGCTAATGTTTGCTCCCATGACGATTGTTTTCTAATTTTAACCATAATTGTACAATTTTAATGTTTGCACTATAAAATTGCACAAAATTCTACCCCGGGAGAAATCCCGGGGTTTAGTTCAACATTTAATGGATACAAAAGGTCATTGCTTTCCAAAATCAATTATTATTCAAGCAGTATATTTAAAACTTCGATTTTCATTAAGTTATCGGGATGTTGAAGAGATATTGAGAATAAGGGGAGTAGAAGTGGATCATGCCACTATCCAGAGATGGGTTTTTAAGTTCATACCTGAGATCGAACTCCAAATGCGAAAGAGAAAAAAGGTCGTAGGGAAGCGGTGGCGGATGGATGAAACGTATAGTGTGCCCGGATTGCGGCGATACTTTGTGCCGCCGTGATGCGAGCTTATCTGAAATATGCATTTATTGCATCTATGCCTGGTTGTGCAGGCGTATGAGTCTAAGCGGCAGTGACTCATTGTGTACTGATGAGGTGATGAAACCCGCTGATAAAGGGAAGTGAGGCGAATTCGTTAAGCCAAGATGCTTCTCAAGACTAAGTATTGGAAGGATGAAGAACATGAACCGATTAAACCGTATCTATGGGCTGAAATGTCGCCACTGTCTACACGAATTAACAGGCAGTATTATGTGGTCTCTGATTACACGTAGCAATCGAGAGGCTGATTTACTGAAATGAAATGTATGCATTTCAGTAATGATTTAATGTTATACCACATTTCTGCATTAAAACATAATCATCTTACAGAACGCTAAGATTAAAGATTGCGATCGGCATCCTAACCAATATGTTTGAGTTCAGATAAGTAAACCGGGGAAGGTTTGTTTAGATGCTAAGGGAGTACGACCCCAAGGATAAACAAACTGGCGGAGTGTCCGTAGTAGTCTGAGATAGGGAAAGCCTATTACATGGCAAAGGGACACAGCTTAATTGATTTACGTTTAAGATTAATTGACAGAAAGAAGTGAAGACTTATGAGAATCAATGAAATGCAGCGTAAATTAGCAACATGGACTGCAACAGACGAGAAACGAAGAGTGAATCGGTTGTTGCGGGTTATCAGTCATCCTTTGTGGCTCTTAAAAGCTGCAGAGATTACCCTCTCTTCCAAAGGGGCCAGGACTCCTGGGGTGGATGGTATAAATAAAGACAATTTGCAGGAAGGACTAAAGGATTACCTGGACGAGATCAGGAATGATCTATTATCAGGTAACTATAAGCCATTTCCTGCAAGGAGAATTTATATACCAAAAGTCAACGGAAAGCAAAGGCCTATTGGAATCCCAACGCTTAGAGACAGAATCGTTCAAAGGGCAATGCTAATGGCAATGGAACCAATATGGGAAAATGATTTTCATTCATTGTCCTATGGGTTCAGGCCAGAACGCAGTGTCCACCATGCTATCCGAACAGTTAGAATACAACTAACGGATTGTGGTTTTGAAAGAGGTCGCTGGGTAATTGAAGGAGACCTATCGAGTTACTTCGACACGGTTCATCACAGATTACTTATGAAATGTGTCCGGAAAAGGATTAGCTGTAAGCGTTTTAACAATTTGCTTTGGCTATTTATCAAAGCGGGACACATCGATAAGAATCTGTTCTCCGCAACGAGCCAAGGGGTACCGCAAGGAGGTGTCATTTCACCTCTACTCTCCAATATCATGTTAAATGAGTTTGATCAATACTTGGATAAGCTATATCTGAGTAAGAAAGCTCGTAAGGATCGTTGGTACTGGAACCATAGTATCAAGATTGGGAGAAAGCCTGCAATTGAAGAGAATAGACAATGGAAACCGTCAATTTCTTACTGCCGATATGCCGATGACTTTATACTTATTGTCAAAGGTACAAAAGCAGATGCCGAATTTGTCAGGAATCAGTGTCATTCTTATCTTGAAGAAGAGCTAAAACTTACATTGAATATGGACAAGACAAAAATCACCCATGTCAATGATGGATTTACTTTTCTT